>NZ_JBAGKI010000001.1:0-251790 GCF_036689795.1 Micromonospora palythoicola
AGCGCCGCACGTCGTGGCTGGGCTTGTGCCGCACCTTCGACCAGTAGCTAACGAGATCCGAAGACACGCCCTGGCCACCTTCCGACAACGCGCAGTACTCGGGTAACGTGACGCAACCTGCGAGCCATAACTGCACACCCGCTGGCTGAGCAAGCCACTGCAGTTTCTCGACCGTTGACGAAGCGAGGAGCCTCAGATGTCAGCAGCCAAGCCTCAAGCTGTAGTACTGCTGAGCGGGGGTCTCGACTCGGCTACGGCCCTTGCTGTGGCCGTGAACGAGGGGTTCGAGGCCAACGCCCTCAGCTTCCGGTATGGGCAGCGGCATACCGTGGAACTAGAAGCCGCCGCGCGGGTCGCGAAGGCTCTTGGGGCAACACGTCATGTGGTCGCCGATATCGATCTCCGGATCTTTGGCGGCTCTGCGCTGACCGACAACGACCTCGCGGTCCCTCATCACGAGAGCGCGGAGGAGATCGGGACCGAGATCCCTGTCACGTACGTGCCAGCGCGGAACACCATCTTCCTGTCGTTCGCGCTCGCCTGGGCGGAGACGCTTGAGTCGTCGGACATCTTCATCGGGGTGAGCGCACTCGACTACAGCGGCTACCCCGACTGCCGGCCCGAGTACATCGAGGCCTACGAGCGTATGGCGAACCTTGCGACCAAGGCGGGCGTCGAAGGCAGCCAGCGAATGAAGATACACACCCCGCTCATCCACCTCACAAAGGCGGACACCATTCGGCTGGGCCTCAGCCTGGGCGTGGACTATTCGCTCACGCATAGTTGCTACGACCCCGTCGACGGCCGGCCGTGCGGCAGCTGCGACTCCTGCCTGCTCCGTACCCGCGGATTTGCCGAGCTCGGCATGTCGGATCCAGTCCTCGGCGGCGCATCTTGAGGTCTGCGTACCGGGTCAAAGAGATCTTCTACACACTGCAGGGTGAGGGCACGCATGCCGGGAGGCCGGCTGTCTTTTGCCGGTTCACCAGCTGCAACCTTTGGACGGGCCGGGAGAAGGATCGCCACCGGGCCATCTGTCAGTTCTGCGATACCGACTTTGTCGGTACGGACGGGCCAGGAGGAGGACGCTTCCAGTCGGCGCAAGACCTTGCTGCCGCAGTGGCTAAGGCATGGGCGGGTGCAGCCCACCCGAGAAGCAGGCCGTACGTCGTCTGCACGGGCGGCGAGCCTCTGCTGCAACTCGATGCCGCTGCCGTCGAAGCGCTACACGAGCAAGGCTTCGAGGTCGCTATCGAGACCAACGGGACGCGGCCCGCACCGGCCGGCATCGAGTGGATTTGCGTCAGCCCGAAAGCGGGGACAAACCTGGTTCTCCGAATGGGTAACGAACTCAAGCTCGTATACCCCCAGCATGGCGCAGAGCCCGAACGATTCGCGGACCTGGATTTCGGCCACTTCCTCCTGCAACCGATGGACGGACCCGACCAGGCAGCGAACACCCGAGCCGCTATTGATTACTGCCTTGCTCATCCTCAATGGTCGCTGAGCTTGCAGACGCACAAGTACATCGGGATTGCGTGATGGAAATCTTTCGTGAATTCACCTTTGAAGCCGCTCATCGCCTGCCTCACGTGCCCGATGGGCACAAGTGCGCCCGTCTCCACGGCCACTCCTACCGGGTTGAACTGCACGTACGGGGTGAGGTAGGTGCGTCTTCGGGCTGGGTGATGGACTTCGGTGACATCAAGGCGGCGTTCCGCCCCATCCTGGAGCAGCTGGACCACTACTACCTGAACGAGGTGCCGGGTCTCGAGAACCCGACGAGCGAAGTGCTGGCGCAATGGATCTGGGCGAGACTCGTCGATCAGCTGCCGCTATCAGCCATCGTGGTCAGGGAGACCTGCACCTCGGGCGCCGTCTACCGCGGCGATGCCTTGTGACGGAAGCGACGGCCGACGAGCATCCACTAGGCCCGGCCCGGGAGAGCAACCGGGCGGAAGGACCGGCACGCGTACACATTGTCGTGACCTGCACCAACCGTAAGAGTCTCGCGGTGCCAGCCGACCTGCGCGTCGGAGCACTGTCGGAGAACCCGCCGAGGCAAAGGCTTGCGGAGTGGCTTCGACGACTGTCCGAACCCAGCCAACCTTCCATTGCCGCCGCCTCACTCTATGCCGGCGAGCATTGGGCAGCGGCACGTCAACTGGCCACCTCGGTACGCGCGGAAGCGCAACTGTGGGTCTGCTCGGCGGGTTACGGATTGATCCCCGCCACCGCACAGATCCGTCCCTATGCCGCGACTTTTACGACGCGGGAGGCAGACTCGGTCGGGCGCAGGGCGGCCGAAAACCGCGACTGGTGGCGCGGGCTTAGCGAATGGGTCGGCCCGGAACCCGGCGCGCCGCGGTCGTTCTACGACCTTGCCCGCACGAACCCCGACGACACGATCATCGCCGTCCTGTCGGACACCTATCTTCGGGCGTGCAGTGACGATCTCCGTAGAGCGGCAGGGCAGGTGAGCGACCCACAACGGCTGACGATCGTCGGGCCGGCCCAGGCTGATCCCGACCTGGACGAACTTGTCGTCGGCGTAACCGCTCTAATGAGGCCGGCAGTCGGCGGCAGCCTGCTCGCCCTTAACGTCCGGGTAGCGCAGCGCCTCCTCGGCCTCGTTACTGCGGATCCCGGCACCCACCGCCGCCCCCACCTCCGCGCCCTGGTTCATGAACTGGCAGCCACAGCGCCCCCGCCAGCGCCTAGGGCTCATCGCGAGCGCATGACCGACGATGAGGTCAAGGCTTTCATCCGGCCACTCGCAGCGGCCGGACCAACCTCGGCAACGCGTCTGCTCCGACAGCTACGGGACTCCGGCAAGTCATGTGAGCAGGGACGTTTCAAACAAATCTTTGACGCAATCGAATTGGACGTGCGCCGCTGATGCCCCCCGCACACGACTCCAAGACCGTAGCGCGCCGTGCTCTGCGAATCGCCCAGCCCGGCACCCCGGCCCTCTACCTCTTCGCACTCCAAGCGGAAGAGGTCCTGCAAATCGCGGACATCTCCCGGGTCAGTCGGGACGACGCCGGGAAGCTCATCGGCTACCAACGCCCACAGGTGCGTAAGCACATTCAAGAGATCGTCGACTACCTCAACACCGAGGCCGCTGTCTTCCCCAATCCCATCATCCTGGCCTTGTCCTCCAACGTGCGGTTCCAGTCGAGTAGAGGACCGGGCGCCGGGGACGGACTCGCCACCTCCGGGGTGCTCAGCATTCCCTTGCCGCAACCCGGCAAGCCCAAGCCCGCTTGGATCGTCGATGGGCAACAGCGGGCTCTCGCGCTGTCACGTACCCAGCGGCAGCAGTTTCCGGTACCGATAACCGCGTTTGTCGCGGACAGCGTCGGGTTCCAGCGCGACCAGTTCCTACGGATCAACAACACCCGTCCGTTACCGCGGGGTCTCGTGACCGAGCTACTGCCGGAGGTCGACAGCCCACTACCCCCGCGACTCGCCATCAAGAAGGCGCCCTCGGCGCTGTGTGACGTCTTGAATGCCGACAAGGCATCGCCCTTCTATGGGCTGATCAAACGGGCGTCAACCAACCGCCAGCAGGCACCGAACGCCGTGATCACAGACACCCTCGTCGTCGAGATGATCCAGGAGAGCCTCACCTCACCGGCCGGCTGCCTCTTCCCCTACCGCGACGTCGCCCGCAACGAGACGGACTTCGACGGGATCCTCCAGGCACTCTGCACCTATTGGTCAGCGGTCCGTGACACCTTTCCTGACGCATGGGGCAAGGCTCCCACCAAGAGCCGCCTCATGCATGGAGCAGGCATAAGGGCCATGGGACGACTGATGGATAGGGTGTTGGGCACTGTGGACCCCCGCCTCCCCGAGGCCCCACAACTGGTCAGCAAGCACCTCGCAGTGATCGCTCCGCACTGTCAGTGGACGGGAGGAACGTGGGGCGAGCTCAACCTTCGTTGGAACGAGATCGAAAACGTATCCCGACACGTGCAGGAACTGTCCAACTACCTAATCCGCGTCTACCTGAACGAACGGGCGGGAATTCGATGAAGTTCTTCTTTCCCGACAGCCAGGACCAGGTAGACCCCACGTTCAACTTCGTTACCGAGGAACGCGACCCGTTCCGGGTACGCCAACGCGACGATCTGTACGCCCACGAAGTGTTGAAGCCGCCGCCGTTCAACGGCCTCCTGGTCTCCAAAGCCATCGTGGACGGGACCGCCGGCTCCAGCACCGGCAAGTACACCCTGCCCCAGCGCCACAGGCTGTACCGGGAAGGGGCGCGGAAGTTCTTCCGCCTCGACAACGGCAGCGCCCCGCTGAAGATCATGGGCGACTGTGGAGCCTTCTCGTACGTTGGCGAGGAGTATCCGCCCTACACGGTCGAAGAGGTGATCGGCTTTTACGAGGGGTGCGGGTTCGACTACGGCATCTCCGTCGACCACGTCATCTTTCAGTACGAGCCGAAGGTCCTCCGGACCGACGAGGCGGCCAAGGAGTGGGTTCGCCGGCAGCAAATTACGCTCGATCTTGCCGCAGAATTCTGGCAACGCTGTACAGCAAGCGACGTCCACTTCACGCCTCTCGGGGTGACTCAGGGCTGGAGCCCGGAGTCATACGCCTATGCGGTGGTGGAACTGCAACGGATCGGGTATCGACGAATTGCGGTCGGTGGCATGGTTCCGCTGAAGACGAAGGAGATCCTCGCCTGCCTCCGCGCCATCGATGACGTACGCGAGCCCGACACGCAGTTGCATCTCCTGGGTATCAGCCGCGTCGACGAAATCCCGACCTTCGCCGGCCACGGCGTGAAGAGTTTCGACAGCACGTCGCCCTTCCGGCAGGCGTTCAAGGATGACCGGGACAACTACTACGCGCTCGACCGGACATACGTGGCGCTCCGCGTCCCGCAGGTCGACGGGAACGCGAAGCTCAAGGCACGAATTCGTTCAGGCGAGATCAGCCAAGGGCGGGCCATGCAGTTGGAACGCATTGCACTGACACGCCTTCGAGAATTCGACAGGGGCGAGGTCGACGTAGAGGTCGCCCTGGAGGCGCTCGTCGCCTACAGCGCGGTATGGGACGGCAAGGCGGACAGGAGCAGTCAGTACCGCGACACACTCGAGAATCGGCCGTGGCAGGCCTGCGACTGCTCGATCTGCAACAAGGCCGGCATCGAAACAATCATCTTCCGCGGGGCGGAACGCAACAAGCGCCGCGGCTTCCACAACCTACACGTATTCGGGCGGCGACTGCGCCGGCAGCTTGGAGATGACGACCGTGACTAAGCAGGGAGACGAGAGCGCCATGGCAGAGAGCCACGGGCAGATGCTGCATCTTCCAGCTCTCGAGATCAGGCAGGGCCCGAACCGCCGTCTCTACACCTTTGCGGTGGACGGCAAGCAAGTCCCGTCGTTCGCCGCCGTGTCGCGGGTCCGACGCGACAGCCAGCAGCAACTCCACGGCTACCAGCGGCCCGAGGTCCTGGCCCACGTGGCGGCGATCCGCCGCTACGTAGAGTCCGACGACAGCCCCCTGCTGCCCAACGCGATCGTCGTCGCCTTCGACGACCGAGTTCGCTTCGTCCCTTCCGACGACACCGCGACCGACGGACCCGGCTACGTCCGCATGGGAACCCTCCTGGTACCCGTGAGCGAGGACTGGGAGGAGGCCGACAAGCCTGGCTTCATCGTGGACGGCCAGCAGCGTTGCGCGGCCATCCGCGACGCGGAAGTCACGGCCTTCCCTATCTGCGTCACCGCCTTCATTACCGCCGACCAGGCCGACCACCGGTCGCAGTTCATCCTGGTCAACTCCACGAAGCCGCTTCCCAAGGGCCTGATCCACGAGTTGCTCCCGGCGGCGTCCGGCCCGCTACCGAACCAACTACGCGTACGGCAACTTCCCGCGACGGTCCTTGAGCGGCTCAACTTCGAGGAGCGTTCGCCGCTACGTCACATGATCCAGACGCCAACCAATCCCACGGGCGTCATCAAGGACAACTCCATGCTGCGCATGCTCGAGAACAGCATCTCGGATGGTGTCCTGTACCGGTTCCGCGGAAGCGACGGGACGCTGCCCAACATCGGACTGATGGTGACCGTACTAAGCGACTTCTGGACGGCGGTACGGGAGGTTTTCGGTGAGGATGCGTGGGGCAAGTCCCCTCGCAAGTCGCGGCTGATGCACGGCGCCGGGATCATCAGCATGGGCTACCTGATGGATGCCATCGCCGACACGAACAGCGGCGGCGCCGACGTGCCGGATACTCAGGGATTTGCCGCAGGACTGAAGACCGTCAAGGATTACTGTCGCTGGACCGAGGGCACGTGGGATCTCGGCGACGGGATTCCGCGCCGCTGGAACGATGTCCAGAACACGCCTCGGGATATTCAACGAATCACCGACTTCCTTGTCTCCACGTATTACGCCAAGCAGGGCAAGCGGCACGATCGGTCGAATCGGCTCTTCTAGCCCTTTTCGCGACAGACCCGAGGATTGTGCCGGGCAACGGGGGCAATGCTTGCACTGTTAGAGGAGTCGATAGCGGCCTTGGCCTTGCTGATAAACAGGGCCGAGGCGCCAATTGCATGGCGGAAGGCGGAACACCTGCAACAGAGATCATTTTCAGCCACTGTAGGACGATCTGAAGCCGTGTAGGCTCTGTAGCGTCGGTACCTCGGCGAGGTCTTATGCCGTGCGATACCACAAATCAAGAGGCAATCGATGCCGCAATCGCTCCACGTTCGTCAAGCGCAGAACTGACGGCACGCAGCAACGACGCAGATCCGGCACCCTCAGCCTCACGGATCGTGGCTTCAGAACGCGCAGTCGAGCGGATGAAGCCTGTGGCTGCATGCGTGGCGCATCGTGTAGCCATGATGATGATGTCGGCCCGCTGAACCCACTGCTTTAGCTGCCGGCTTCCAACGTGATCGCTACTGAGTTGCACGTTCAGCGTCGGCGCGAGTCCGGCCAGAACACTGCTCGCACGTCGCAGTGCCCCTTCGTCCAGAGAGTACAAAAGGACCTCACGCACTGACGTGGGCGCCGGTGTGGGGTTTGGCGGCGGGCTTGCCGGGGATATCCAGGCGAGACCCAGATCAAATTCGTCGTTGAGAAGGCAAGCTAACGCGAGTTGGTCGGCCTCCAGCCGGCTAAGTTGAAGGGCCAGTGGCGCCAGGAGCAACTGAAAGAGCCGCAGGCGCGCCTCCTTGTCGGGGCTGGGAGCGCGAGCGATTACGTCACACATGTCCAAGACGACTGAGGCTTGGTTCACGCTGATCCAGCGGTCACTCTCAGCGCCGAGGTCGTCCAACAGGGTTCTGTACTCTGCCGCCGGCAGGCCACCGCGCAGGGTGATCTCCAACAGAGCCACGATGCCGGCCATGTCACTAGACCGCAACCGATTATGGCTCAGCGCGTTAGTCAGGAATGCCTGTGCCGTGTGACTGGCCGGCTGCCCATAGCCATCACTGTCGACGAAAGCTCCGACGATTGTCCAAGCGCGTTCGGCTCCGTCGTTGTCGAGGCTGTTGAGCAGATCGGCGAGCGCTGCGTCGGAGGTGGCCGCTGGTGACCACGAGCGCCAGGCCGCTTCGGCGATCACTGCACTGATGTCCTCGGCCATGGCGATCGCACGCACCAGTTCTAGCCAGGATTCCGGCCGAGCCGCGATGGGCCGGGGTGGCGGGCTGTCTTCTAGGTCCTCGGCGGGAAATGCCTCCATCGTCGCGGGAGAAAGAGGCAGGAGGGTGGCGGTTAGGCTGTGCCGGTCGCCGGCTGAGGCTGGATCACCGGCGGACGTCAGCAGGTCAGGCCAGACCGCGGCGAGTTGCCGCCACGCAACGTCTTCGTTCCGAAGCCGATCCCACAGCGCGACGTCCGCGTTGGCCGAGGCAGCGACCGCGATCACAGCAAGGGCCTCGACACCGAAACCGGCCAGTGGCCCGTCGGCGAGCGCCGGCACCAAGTCCCCGCGCAGGACCAGCGCCTGCCGGGCCGCGTCGGTGTCGCCGTCGGCCAGCGGGCCGGCGAGCACCGTGGAGTGGATCGCATCCAAGATCGCCTCGCGGACCGGGGCGGGTGGCCGGGTGGCGACCACGTCGCGTAGCGCGGGCAGGCGCAGCAGTTCGCCGTGGTTGCCCAGCCGGGCTAGCCGCTTGATGGCGAGATACGTAAGGTTCATCCCGCTGAGGCCGGTGCCCTCGAGTCGGGTCAGCAGTTCGGCAGTAGCGCGATGGTCGCCCGCGGCCATTGCCAGGTCGAACTCGGCCAGCAGTCGCCCCACGGGCACCAGCTCGCTCCAATACGAGGTCGGTCGCTGTTTGATGGTCCGACGCATCCGGGCAAGTGCCGCCCACACGTCACGAGAGCTGTCCTGCGGATGCTCCAGGACATACACCTTGCGGTGGCCGACGAACACGGCCACCGCGTCGTCGACCGGATCGCCAGCCCGCAGTACCTCGGGTCGGCTGACGAAGGCCGCGTGGCTGGGCACCACGAACGCGGTGAGCCACTCCCGCACCGTCGTTGCATGTCGACCGAGCCGGGGAATGACGTAGACGTGCTTGCGCGGGTTACCGGACTCGTTGCGCGGCAGGATGTACGGCACGTCGGAGTCGTCGGTCAGCAGGGCGAGGTAGTCGGCGAGGAACGCAGCGGCCGGTGAACGGGCATCCCGTCCCTGCCAGGCCGCGTTACCGGGGCCGAAGAAGCGGCCCAGGAAAGTCTCGACGTCCATCGCGGCTTTCACCTTGCGTTGTCGAAGCGGCGGGTGAAGTCGATCCGAGCAGCACTGGCAATCGCGGGGTCGACGCGGTAGCTGACGATCTCGTCATTGATGCTCATGCCTCGGTAGGTAAAGTTCATCGAGCCGGTCATCAACCAGTCGTCGCCGCACAGTGTCTTCTCATGCACGTCCTCGGCTCGCATCACCTGCGCCTGTCCCGCTGCCGCCTGTCGGAACAGCCGGTCGAGAAAGACATCGTTGAACGGATCGGGTCGCGTCACTACCGACAGTCGCCCGCCCCGATGGGTGGTTGCGGCCAATACCTCAGCAAAGGTGTAGACGCGGCTGGACGGGTCGACGAACACGCTGTCGTAGGCGGCGCTGCGGTTATCGATGACGTCGACGTCGCCGATCCACGGCGACACCAGCCACAGGTGGCGGCTGGGCACCATCAACTCGGCCAGCAGCACCGTGGCCAGGATTCCGTCGATCCGGACCCCGGTGCGGCCACTGGTCCGGATCAGCCGCTCGTCGCTCATTGGGCGAATTCCCGAATCTCAACCACGCACCGCACCTGCGCAGCTTCTCGATCGACGACGCGGACGTCGCCGTACACCCGTAGCGCACCGTGGTCGACGGCGATGGTCGGTACCGTACGCATGGCGGCGGTCAGGTCCGTTATCCGGTCGACTGGCGCGACCAACCGCACCGCACCGCGGGCTGCGATCTCGTCGACGTACCGTTCCCGCCACTGGTGCTCGGTGACGTCTACTTGTGTCAGCCGCTCATCGTGGGCCGCTCGTACGAGCAGGCGGTCGATTAGTGCCTGTGGCGCGTACGGCTGGTAGTGGGCCAACTGCTGCGACCGAGCCTCTGCTCCGCGCGGCCACAGCAGGCTGTACACCTGGTCGGCTCCGAAGCGGCGCGTGTCCAGGCCGGCAATCGCGATGCCGCCCGTGCCGACGAGGTAGGCGAAGACGGCGGCCTCGATCTCGAACCCGAGGCGATTCTGGGTGCTGTCCCAGGCGTGCATCAACTCGAGTACCAGTCGGTCAGTTCCTGCGTCGGTGCCGTGTCGCAGCAGCCGGGTGGACAGGGCCGCCACTGCCTGTTGGCGGGGATGCCCATCGATGGCCGCCCAAGCCTGGAGCAACGTGACCAGAGCGCGCTCTGCATCTGCGGCGGAGGACGGGTTGCGCAGCGTGTCAATCGCCTTCGCCGCCGTGGAATGGGGGTCGGCCACCACGTGCCGCAGCAGTTGGGTCAGTGTGTCGTGCAGGTATTCGTAGTCGCTGGGTGCCAGCGCGCCGTCAACGAGCGCCCAGAATCGGCGCGGGTCCTGCTGATAGTAGGGAACGAGTTGGGTCATAATGCCCAGACCGCCGATCGCGGTTTCACTCAGCCAGATCGTTGTGGGCTTGTCGGGAGTGTCTGGCGGCAGGACGTCAACGATGAGGTCACCGTCCTGGGCGTCCGGACAGGCCCGCTGCGCGGCGGCCAGAATAGCCGCGCCAACGGTGTCCCGGTAGGCGCGCTGGGCCAGGTCCGTGGTCAGCGTCGCGACATCGTCGCACCACAGCAGTCGGCTGTGTCGATCGACGGCGGCGATGACCGCAGGCCGGCGTGCCAGGTCGCTCAGGTCGTTGACCAGACCGCTGGGGGTGGTGCTGCCATCGCTGCGGTAGATGGCGTTGAGCACCTGATCAACGTGGGCCGCCCACCGGCCACCGGTCAGCGCCCGATGCGACTGCTGCGCGTCGGTGTCGATGTCGGTGGCGCGCCGCAGCGCGTATGCGGTGGTGTAAATCAGGGCCAGCCACCCACGCTGGAACGCGTTTGCGTCGTCGTCCAGTTCGGGGTCCAAGGCCAGGGCGGCCTTGAACGCGATGGACCGCCACTGCGGGGAGCACAGGTGCGCGACGACCGCCTCGTCATGGAGGTTCAGAGGCGCCACGGTGAATCGGATCGCGTCCACATCCAGGCTGAAGCCCAGCGCCGCGGGCTCTCCGCGGTGCTGGTACCGCACGGTGCTGCTCACCGTTATTGTCCGTCCATTGCCCGTCACCGTGGTACAGGCGGCACCGGTGGTCATCCGGCGGACCTGAACCGGATTACCAGCGGCGCCGGTGGCGAATCCCACGGACAGCACCCGGTCCTGCCAACTCGAGGGCCGGGGAATAGCGCCCTCGTAGAGGTAGTCGGGGACAAACTGCGACGCCCACACGGGAACGCCCTGTGACTGGTCACGCACCTCTGGCGGCGGTTCCGCCAAGGTGATCAGATGCGGGTGAAGTACCCGTACCGCCGGTTTGCCCGCCGGTTCCCACCAGCCTTCATCGTCGTACTGCGCGGTGAACGAGGAGACCTCGAGAGCTCCCGCGGCCCGCGGGTCGGGCAACGGCAACCAGGTGCGATCGTGCGCGTTGCGGTACCCATACCGGCGGCTCACCCGGCCCGGCACCGCCTCGCGTAGCGCCCGCTCGATCGGCATCGACTCGTCGTCGGCGTTGAACGGCAGCCGGAAATACACCTCCGGCACGTTGAGTGGATCGAACAACGTGCGGGTTACGAACTCCGCCAGCAGGGATCTGGGCCGCGCTCCTGGCTCGGGCGCGTACGCACGCCAGCGCGACTCCAGGCGACGCAGGATGGTCGGGACGACGCTGAGCAGCAGCGACCGTGGCGGCTCCCACAGCAGCGCGGTCACCTCGACGGCGGAGATGTCCAGTGCCCGCCGCAGCCAGCCAGCCAGGTCGGCCTGGACGTTCGGGTCCTCCAGCAGTACGCGCAGTTGCTTGAGCACCGCCTCTGTGCCGGGGTGCGGGTCAGGGGCCTTGGGATCCGGCGCCCGAACCACCCGCCGGGAGTCACACTGGGTACGCCGGCCGACCCAGTCCAGCATCGCCTGGGTCGCCTGGATCTTCAACACGAATCGGTTGCCCACTGGTAGCCGCCGGGCGGGCAATTCCGGGGCGAACAGCTGGTCATAGGCCTGGTAGGTGAGCCGGTCGCGGCCGAAGTCCGACAGCGTCACCACGGTCCACGGCCGGGTGAGGCGGCGCCTGCCCGCCCGACCGCGCCGCTGCAGGAACGACGCGGCATCCCGCGGGGCCTTGTGCTGCATGACAAGGCCGACCCGGTCGTCATCTACACCGACCTCGAGCGACGCGGTGGCCACCACTAGGTCGGCGTCCTGGTCCACCCCGCTGTCCTGGGACGATGTGCGGGCGACCCGCAGGCCGTGGGTCATCGCCTGCGGGTCTAGGTGCCGGCCGATGCGGTGCACAAGATCCCAGGACTGGCCATCGGCGTACTGGTCGTGGGTGGCAGTGTTGGCCGAGCGGAGCCCGGCCAACACCTGAGGGCGGCGGCGCGGCCCTGCAGTCCGGCCACCCTCAGCATGGGTGAGGTCGTTGAACAGGCGGTTGGTGACGTCCAGGTCGTCGGTGAACACAAACCCCCGCGACCCGTACAGCAGTTCGGCTCCGCGCACGTCCAGGGTGCGGGCATGCAGCATTGCCGCCTGGATCGTGGTCGACAGCGGACTGACCCGGGACACCGGATCCACCCGCAGCGCCATCGCGTACTCCCGGCCCTCCTCCTCAAGATCCGCCGGCCGGGGGGTGAGGTAGTCGACGTCGTGGCGGTCGATGCCGGTGAGCTCACCGAAAAAGTCGGCTGCATCGCGCAGCGTCGCGCTCAGACCCACCATCGTGGCCTGGCGGCCCAAGCCGCTGCGCCACCGCCGCAGCAGCAACGCGACCTGGGCCCCGTGCATCCCGCCGTAGGTGTGAGCCTCGTCCAGCAGGACCAGCTTGGGTACCTTCCGGCCGGTCCATCCCAGCAGGGGCGCCTGCCGGGGTTCTGTACTGCTGATGTTGAGCATTTCGGTGGTGGTGAACAGCAGGTCCGGCGGGTCGCGGTGCAGGCCGTCCCGGGTCAGGACCAGGTGCGCGATCACCGGCTGAACGCACCGCCGATCGGCGCAGCGCAGGCGCTCCCGCGGCGGCACAGCCGTGCGGTCGGCCTCGGACCAGACCAGGTCGCCACGGCAGGTGGGGCACTTGAGGTAAGGGCACACAGCGTCGCCGCCGTGCCGGCGCCAGGCCCCGTCGCCGCGATGGCCCAGCCGCCGATCGTCAGCCTTGTACAGGGTGTCGCCGTACAGGACGCCGATGCGCAGCGGCCGGCCCCCGTGTGCACCCTGGGCCTCGTTCACCGCGCCGACGTTCGCCACCGCCTCGCGGAGTTGGTCGCGCAGCAATTCGTTGCGCGGGTACAGCGCCAGGGTATGCACGCCGTCTCCGCCGGCGTGCGCGTAGTCGGCCATCTCCATCAGCGCCGGCAGGTAAAACGCCAAGGTCTTGCCGCTACCGGTACCCGCGCCGACGATCACCGCACGGCCCACGCCAGCGGCGAGCCGGCGGCGGATCGCAGTGCTTGCCTCCACCTGGAACCGGGCCAACTCACGCTCGCCGAGAAGCGCGCGGACCACTGCGGTCTGGCGCTCGTCCAGACCGTTGTCATCCAACGCCGACAGCGCCGCCAGCAGCGACTCGACCGGGATGTTCCGCGCCGGGTAGCGACGCCGAGCTACGTGCAAGCGGTAGTCGGCGACGAGCTTCGGTGATTGGTCCCACCAGCGGCCGGTCCGGTTGGCTGTCGGGAACATCTGACGCAACGCGGCCGTGAGCCGCACCGTCTCGGCCAACCTGGTCCGGTAACTGCGTGGAGATGATCGAGGGATTTCGATCACCAGGCCGCGCCGCTCCAACTCCTCCAGCACTTCATCGGCGAGCACGTCGGGCGCATCAGGGTGGAGCAAGCGCTCCTCAGTCGCGGCCAGTACCTCGTCGCGGGTGATGACGCCGCTGGTCACTCCCCAACTGAGCAGCGGCAGTTCCAGGTCCTCCAGGTCGTCGAGGACCCCGGACAGGAACGGCCGATCGTCGATCATGTGGCCCTCCGCCGGACCTCGACGGTACCGGCGAGCTGCCGGTCGTACAGCAACTGCAGGTCGGCCGGTGTCAGCTTGTCCAGCGTTGTCCCGACCTGCAGACGGCGTAGCAGTTCGAGCACCTCGGGATCGGGATCTGGGGCGTTGTCGAGTTGTGCGCGCAGTTCGCGGTGGCTGATCGCAAACTGCTGGATAGCCGCCGCCCGTGGGTCTCCGCGGCGCAGCTTCTCCAGGTCGGCCAGGGCCTCCTCGGCTGCGGCGGTCTCGTCAGCGGAGAGCATCACTAGCCGGTCCCGGCGCAACTCTGCCAGGCACTGCTCGCACCAGGCACGCCACGCCTCCCGCAACGCCTGCCGCACCTGATTCTCCACCCGCTCCACGGTGCGGGCTGCTCCATCGAGAGCCACCTTGGAGGGCAGCCCGTCGCCGGCGCGCTGGCGGAACCGGTCCAGGCCCTCGTCGACGTTATTCAGCGGGATGTCCGCGCCGTACGAGTTCAAGCGACGCGCGGCCTGCAGCGTGGTGCGCAGTCCATCCAGCTTGTCGCGCAGCCTGCTGATCCGGCTACTCACGGCGACCGCAGTGGCCTCCTCCTGCTGACCCAGGTCGATCCGGCGAGCCTCGGAGGCCAGCATCAGGGCCTTGTCCCGCACCGACTGATTACTCATAGGACTCCTTTCCCAGGTGCGGATTCGCCACGATCTGCTCCCATTCGGTGTGGACCTGGCGGACCTGCTCGGCTAGGTCCTCGCCCAGCCCGCCGGTGCGCAGGTGGGCCGCCTGCAGGCCGGCGGTCAGCCAGTCGTCGCAGGAAGGCAGGAAACTCATCAAGGCGCCCAGGTCCGCGCCGCGGTCACGGCTGGCCGCGGTGATGCACGCCCTCCGCCATTGGGCATCCTCGGCCGACTCAACGCGTTCTAGGTCGCGGCGCAACTGCTCGACGATCCGCCAGTCGCGGGTCTTCATCGCGGTCAGTTGCGTCGGGAAGGTCTGCCGCATCTCGCCGCCGGGCAGCAGCCCCACCTTCGTCGCCTCCTGAAACGCCTGCTCGACAGCGTCGAGGGTCTCACTGACACTCGCGCCGACCGGCAGCCACTCGGCGAGCCGGCTACGGTGCTCCCGCAGCATGGTCAGCTGGGTTTCCACCAGCGTCTCGAAATGGCGCAGCGGAGCGGCGGCGTCCCTGTACCAGGACGCCGCGGCCGTGCCGGGCTCCCAGGCCCAGTGTGCGGCGGCCTGTCGCACCAGCGGCATCGCCCGGCCGGCGTCGAGGATGCGGACGGCGCCGGAGGAGCCCTGCGCGACTCCCAGCAGTTGCCGCAACTCCGCCACCAGCGCGCGGCGGTGGACCCGATGTTTCTCGAAAGAGTCGACCCAGCGCGCAGTGCGCAGTGCAGCATCGGCCAGAGTCCACGAAGCGCCGTCATCGAAGGCCAAAGCCATCAACTCGGCGTCGCTCATGCCGGGCCAGGCTCGCCCGGCCAGCGACGCGCCAAGCAGCGACGCCGTCAGACCCGCTGTCAGGTGCTCGTCATCCGCAGACCGGACTCGCTGCACCGCCTGGATGAGGTCGCCCTGGTGCCGGTCGGCGAGCCGGGCCAGTCGCGGCAGTGCGGCGGTATTGCCGGGGTCCTCCACCCCTTGTTCCAGGGTGAGCAGGTGGCGAAAGAGCATGGCATTGTGCGCGTTGCGATTGAAGCGGATCGGCGCGCCCGCGTTCTGCGCCTCGGCGTCCGCGTCCTCGATGGACACGACGCTCGACTTGACGGGCCAGGCCGAGCGCTTCACGTCGGCGCTTGGCTCTGCCATCAGCGGTGTACTCCAGTCACACCGGTTGACCACTGCGGCACTGACGATGCGCCGGATTGCCAATGCGGTGTTTTGAAGCAGCGGACGGCGGCCCGCCTCCCACTCGGCAACGTCCTCGACCATGGTCCGCAGCGAGCGGGACCACTTGTTCCGCGGATCGACGGCAGGTGTCGGTTGCGAGACCTGGGACGTGGTGCTGCCCGGCGTGGCGGTATCTGACGCGGCGGGTGCGCCTCTTGTCTGCGGCGAACTGGTGGGGGCGGTCGGCGCGGTGGAAAGGGGGTTAATCGCGAACGCCTCATGGATGCCCGGCTCCAGGTTAAGTGCTTCCGGCGGGGCGTCTCCCCAGAACTCCAGCAGCAACGCGCGTCGTTCGTGATCCACCGGATCGAGGTCGGCGATGTCCACCTTGACAGCGGGCGACAGCGCCCGCTCGTCGCGGGCAAGCGGGAATTGCTCGCGGAACCGGGGGCTGGGGAACTGCCCGGTGGCCAGTGACTCGGCGTCCTCCAGTACCGGCCGGATAACCCGCCCGATAATCCGGCGTGGGTTGAACGCTGCGTCCTCGGTGGCGGTGCTCATGACGGCTCGGCGCAGGGCCGGCCAGTTGAACGGGAACAGGCCGTGTCCGCTGTCCGAGACGCCGAACGCCTCGTGGCAGGAGGTCCGGAACTGGCAGTCCGCGCATGCGTTCGGAACGGGAGCGTTGTTAGCCACGCCGGCCGCGTCCAGATTTTCCGCGCCGACCCGAGCGGCGTTGAGGTACCGGCCGACGAAATCCATCGTGTGCCCCGCACCCTTGGTCTCCGAGTCGAACGCAGCGTCGAGGTCGTAGACGTACGGGGTGGCAGCCTCGACTCGCGACACCACGGTCTTGGCCAAGTCCCGGTAGTAGCCGGTGGTTACCGCCATTAACGTGCGTACCGGGGCTAACACCTGCCGGCCGTCACGCACGCCGGCCTCGATCAGTGCGTCGAGCAGGTCGCGCTGCAACCCCTGGATAACCGCGAAGTCCTCAATCAGGAGGATGATCTCTTTGCCCTGCTTGTGGTACTCCTGGCGGATGGTGAGCATGGCGTCCTGTAGCCGGCCGCCGAGCTTGAAAACCTGCTGTACTGCGGTGGAGAGGTTTTCGGTGATCAGGTCCGCTGCAGCCTTCTGCAGCAGTGGCCGATCCATCATCATCGTCAGCAGCGACCGTACATCGCTGGCGGCCGCGTCGACGTCGGCGATGTGTGGCAGGTCTGCCGGAGTGAACTGCGTCGGCCGGTCCGCCTCGCCGTCACCCCGGTCGTGCAGCAGGCTGGCCGCCAGGCGAGGAATCAGCGCGCCCTCCTGCGACAGGTGGCCGCCGACGTGCACGTCCCGCAGCACCATGGCCAGCTTCGTCGGGCCGACCAAAGCCCGGCGGTTCCTGTCGGTACCGGGATCGGCCGCCGCAACCGCTTCGGCGAGGGCGAACAGCAGGTGCCGCTGGAGCGCCTGCTCGTCCATGCCGCTGGCCAGGTCGTCGACCTGTCGGCGCAGTTGGATCAGCTTCTCGCTGATGATGTCCTCGCGGTCCAGCAGGATCCGAACCAGGGCGCGCAGGCTGGTGCTCGCCTTGGGCACATGGATCACCACGCGGTTGTCGGCCGGCCGCCGCCTGGTGCGCTCGTACACCCAGCGCACCAGGTGCGACTTACCGGTGCCGGGCTCGCCGATCACCGGCATGAGTAGCACGCCGTTGCCCAACGGCCGGTGCAGGAAGTCCTGCAGTACGTCCTCCTCGGTGACCGTCGTGCCGGCCACGTCGGCGCGCAGTTGCGGGTCGCGGCGACTGATCCGCAGCGGCGCGTGGGTGGCGAGGAACACCGAGGTGGACGGGCTGACCGCCTCAGTGCTCAGCGTGGCGATCGCTGTGGAGACCTCCCAGCAAATCCGTTCCGGCTGGTCAGACATCGTCGACCGCTCCAATCTCGACATGAGTGAACCGGCCAACTCCACCGGCGGCCCGTGGGTCGCTGAACTGGACGCCGCCGCCGGCGTCCGCGGGCGCGCTCAATATCAACCAGCCTTCTTCGCGCCCCCGTTGCAGCGCGAACGACAGTGAGGCGGCCACGTCCAGCAGACCCGGCTTGAGGCCCAGCGCCACGCTGAACCTTCCACCGGGCAACACCGGCAGCGCGTAGAGCAGTGCGTCAACGAACTCCTGGGCGCCCAGTCGGGTGCCCAGGCGCCACTGCTGCCGCACCGTACGACGCACTGCCCGAGTGCAATCGGGCACCAGTGCCCGCGCTCCGCCCGAGGGCAGCAGCGGCGCGTCAGCGAAGCCCAGCGCCGGCGCCCAGTACGTGAAGCCGTTCCACCGCTCCTTGTTCTGCAGTGGGTTGCCGAGGCCCTCGGCCAGAACGTTGTGCTGCTCGATGCCGAAGGTGTTCGCCGTCACCCGGGTCAGTTGGCTGTCCAAGGTCAGGAACCAGCACAGCGAGCGCAACAGATCCTTGCCCTGGGTCTGTGACGGATCGGTGGCCAGTATCTCGGCGCTGACACGGTTGAGGACGCGCTGGCGCAGCAGGTCATAGAAGGCCTCGATGTCCTCGCCGTCGACCGCCCGCGCCTCGGCGGACAGCGTCAGAGCATCCTCGGTCCGCTCGACCAGGCCGAACTCTTCGGCGGTGCGTGCGGCTCGCTCGAAGGTCCGCTGCTTATCACCCTCGGGGATCAGGCTCGGCGGGCTGAGAATGGCCTCCGCCTCGGCTAACCGCTGCCGCTTGCGAGGCTGGCCAGCGAGGTGACGGACCAAGGCCCACAGCGGTCGTGGCAGCGACGATTCGACGTTTATCAGCGCTACCATGCGGAGTCCCTTACCAGGATGTCGAGCGAGACGGACTTGTTCATGTACCGCAACGGCGTATCCGGCCGCTGCTGATCGGGCAGATCGGCCGGATGGACGAGGTAGGTCGGATCCGGTCCGGCCAGACGGTCGACCAATGCGGCCGGCAGCGGCGCCCGCGCGTCGTCCAGCAACCAGACCAGCGGACCCTCGTACGCGCCGAGCATGCTGTGGTCGCCGTCCACGATGATCGGGCTCGGCGCGGCTCGGCGCTGCGCCCGGCGTACCACGGTCGCGGGCAGGGCGGGTCCCCCCACCACGACGTAGCCACGGCGGGCGAGTGCCTCGATCAGATCCGGTACGAGGTCTTCGAAGTGGGAACGCTGGGACCAGGCGATGCTCAGCAGTGGGCTGCCGCCCCGGTACCCGGCCAGTGGATCGGGCGGCTGGGGCCAGCTTGCGCTGTCGGGCCATGGCTCGGAGCCACGGCGGCGCAGGCCACTGATGTCGGCAGTCCGGGCGGTGCGGCGGCAATAGGGGCAGCTGCGGCAGAAGCGCGCGGTCGACAGCACCCCGCCGTCCCAGGGTACCCGGTAGTACTCGGCCAGTACGTCCGCGACGCAGCGGTTTCCCTTGACGAGGGTGGACAGCTGTCGCAGCGCGACACGCTGCTGCTCCTGCACCTGGTCGCGCTGGACGTTGAATACTGCCTCGAAGTAAGCGGGGTCGTTGAGCCGGCCGTCCAGTTCGGCGACGACCCGGAGCACGGGGTGGCTACCCGCAGGCGGGGCACCCTCGCTCTGGTCCTGCCGCTGGGCCGGCGCCTCCTGGCGGATCAAATGGGCCCGCTCCATCAGATTGAGTAGCTTGACGTTCCACTGGATGTTGCGGGCGGATTCGTCGTGCAGGTGCGGCGGTAGCTGGACCAGGTCGATCTCCAGCCTGCTGTCCGGCAGCCAGCGCGCCTTGCTGCGCATGGCCTGCCACCGTAGCCAGCCGCGATCGTCGCCGATCAGGATCATGCGGTTGATCCGCTCGGCCAGGTTCAAGTCGCCGGGCGCCGTCGCCAGATACGCCACACAGGGGCGGCCGTCTCGGCCCCCGCGCCCCACCTCCTGGTAGTAGCGGTCAATAGTCTCGGGTAGGCAGGCGTGCACGACCGCGCGGACGTTGGGCATGTCCACGCCCAGACCGAACGCCGAGGTGCCGACGACGACGTCGAACCGAGTGTCAGCCGGCGCTCCGGTGGCATCCTCGCCGCGCCACCCTGCAAGCACAGCGCGTCGCTCCGTCTCGGTGGACTCCCCGGTCAGACGGGTGATACGGCCGAAGCCGGCCCCGTCCAGTCGGTTGCACCACAGTTCGGCGTCCTCGCGGGTGGTGGTGTAGAGGATCAGCGGCCGAGGCAAGGCGCTGACTGCCTCCAGCACCGCTTCGTCGCGCGCGCCCCGGTCGCCAAACTCGTCGACCAGGTAAATCGGCTCAGATCTGGTGTGCGACGCCCAGACCAACTCCAGGGGTCCGGGGCCGCCGAAGGCACTGGTAAGCGTCTGGACCTGTGCGGCGGTGAGTGTGGCACTGATCGCCACGGTCACCACCTGCCGGCCGGGCGGGGCCTGGTCCAGCCAGGAGCGACGCTTGGCAGTGATCGCCTGGAACTCCGGCCGGAAGTCGTTGCCCCACTGCTCAACGATGTGCGCCTCGTCGATGATCAGATGCGTCAGGTGACCGGCTGCCGCAGCGGCGTCTAGCGCGCTATTCAGGCCGCTCATCAGCGCCTCGGGAGCGGCGATCACCACGCGCTGTTGGCCCGAGCGGATATCGCGGCGGATCGCCTCCTTCATCGCCTGGTCCTGGCCACCGGTGTAGGCGTACGTGCGCGCCGCCCCCGCGGCGTCACCGCATTCATGCAGGTGCTGGCGGAGTCGCCGCTCCATGTCCAAAGCGAGGACCACGGTCGGTACCACCATCACCGCAACACCACCGTGCCGCGTCGCCGGTAACACGCTGGCCCACGCCACCTCGGTCTTACCCTGGCCTGTCGGGAGACAGGCGATGACGGTGGCGCCGGGCGGCGCTGTAGCCACGGTACGCGCGGCCTGGCGCTGCCCGTGGGAGGTGTAATGGGTAAACCGTGGGCCCAGCGCCTCGGTCCAGAAGGGGTCCGCCGGCACTGTCAGTGCACGGCTGGAAGCGTCGGTGTAAACCTGGCGCAGGTCGGCCCGGGCGATTTCATCATTGGGAGGGGCCCACGGTTCAGCGCTGATTCGCAGCCCGTCCTGGGTGGCCAATGTCGCGCAGAGCGCCGACTCCCACTGTCGGGCGTCCGGCAGCGCAGGATTTAGGGGCACCACCAGCGAAAACTGGACGCCGGTGCGAGCGTGGTGTTCCAGTAATACCTGACGGGTCAGGGCGGTAACGTCCCGCCACCGCGCCGTACCGCGTGTCATCCCGGTCAGCGCATCGCGGAGTCGCAGACACGTGCCGGCAGCCGGAATGTCGCCGCAGCCGTCTGGCCACGCCCGCCAGATTGACTGCGCGGTGGCCCAATCATCGAGGGGCACGGCCGTCTCCCCACAGGTCGCCCCCGGCAACACATATCGCGGCCACAACCCGCGGCTTCGGCGTGCGCAGGCCATCTACGAGAAGGCCGCCCAACAAGACATTAGTGACGTAGCTTTCGGTGTCTGATAGCAGGCGGCCGGCAGCCTGCCGAGCCAGTGCCTGCGCCCGTTGGACAGCCAGTGCCCTAGTGCCTTCCTCGTAGGCTGCGGCAGTTCTGTTACGTACGCGCTCGCCCTGGGCGACCAGATGCCGAGCGGTAGCCTCGGCACTGCGGGCGGCAGCGGCGAAACGCTCAGGCCCGCCGAAATTATCCAACAGCGCGGTGATTCGATCAGAGTTAAGGTTTACGTCGCGCTGGTGCGTATACGGGGCGTTCAACCAGCGCAGCAAGGACTCGTCGGTGACTTGCACACCCGCAGCGTCCAACCAGATGCGGTCCATAAAGGGCGGCAGCAGCAGGTCGGCCTGGTGCCGGATGGCGTGTCGGGCTTCCGTGCCCGCCGCCGAGTGGGAGAGCGCAGCGTCCAAGTCAGCTTCCACCACAATGTCAAAACCAAAGTGAACCGACTCCTGCGATCGCCCACGACGCCACAGCGCGGAGGCCTGCCCCCGATCGTCGATTGCCACTACGGCGGCGAGTAATTCGACGAGAGGGTTACCGATGCGGAACAGTCGCACCCCGGGCCGGCGCAGGCTCACGTTGCGGTTGAACGCCCCAGTCATGCTGTCGGCCGGCAAACGACCACCTTCCTGGGCCAGGATCAGCGGTGAGATCAGTGGTGGACTCCGGTGGTCGACCCCTATCGTGACTACCGGCCCACTATCGGGCTCGGCCGAGAGCCGCAGGCCGCCGCTGGCACCCTGTATCAGTGCCCGCAGGGCGCGTTCGTGCTGCGGCCAGCTTTGCTCCATCCGGTCGATCCGCTTAGCCAGGCGCACTCCCAGTGTGGCGTGATGGACGGACTCCAGCGCGTCCATCGCCTCGATTTCGCGGCGCTCGTGCGCAAGTGCAGCGGTGATCTTACCGGCGAGTGCCGTCATTGCCGTCGGTCCCTCGCGCAGGGCCACCTCCCAGGCTTGGACCTGCAGCTCGTCCAAGATGTCTTGCAGAGCCGACAACGAACCGTCGAATGCGCCAAATGCCCGTGTCAGCAACTCACGCCAGGCCGCGACGAACGAGTCGTCTGCGTTGCCGCCCGCCTCGCAGTGCTGGGCGGCGGGCTCGCTGCTTGCGCCGAAGCAACCGGAGAAACGGTCCACCCGGCCCAGTCGCTGCTCCAGCCGGTTAGGCGACCAGGGGAGCCGCAAGTGAACGACAACATCGGCGTCCTGCAGGTTGAGCCCGTCCTCGCCGGTGTCGTCGACGAGCAGGAGCGCTCCGCCAGCGCGCCAGCGGTCCAGGTCAGCGGCAACTTGGGCGGCAGTACGGGCGCGCGTATGCCGCAGTACCGTCCATCCGGTGCGTCGAGCTAACACCGCCCCGAGGTCGTCGGCTAGCTGGCCCGGACCACAGAATACGACGGGCCGTTGCCGGCCTCTGACCGCCTGGGCGAGGTCGCTGATGCGCAGCGTGGCGGCGCCTGCCGCGTCGTCCAACTCGGTCATTGTCTGACGTTCGAACGGCAGCGGCGGTGCTTGCCGCAACAGTTTCCGCTCGGTCGCCGACAGGCCGGCTCGATCTGCGGCGGCCGCCTCGCCGTCGAGCCGCCATCGCAGCGCGTCAGCAAGGTCGTGAGACAATTCGTCGGCCCGACTAGCGAGCACCGCCAACACCTGGCCATACCCGTGTCCGCGTTGGTCGTCATCGTTGTCCAGCAGCCACTGGGCCACCCGCTGCTGCCAACCCAGCAGCGCCTGGTACACGAGGTCCGCCCGCTGGCCGCCCAACGTCAAGGCGTCAGGGCGGCGACGACCGGTGACCTCGAACGGCAAGAGGCCGTCGTCGTTCATGCGAAGCACCTGCGTCCGACGGTGCCGAATCATCCGCCGGTGCAGCCGGTAGGTCTCGCTGATGTGCGCGCGCAGCACCTCCAGGGCGCCGGCCAGCCGCGGCCGGTCGGCCTCGTCGCTCAATTCGTCGTCCTCGCTGAGGAACTGGCGGACATTGTCGGCGAGTCGAGTGAAGGCGGCATCGTCGGGGATCAGTTCCGCGATCTCCGACAGCACATCCGGCAACAGCATCTCGAGATCCGCGTTGAGCCCGTGGACGGCGTTGGCAAGTCGCCGCCGATCGGCGAAGCGCTGCCGGAACTGTTCGAGATCCGCCCACCGGTACAGGTGGGGATCAAGCAGGTGCAGCAGGCTGAGGTGCAACTCCGGGCGAGCGGTGGCGGGCGTCGCCGACAGCAGGATCAACCGGGGAACGGCGTGGGCCAGGGCCGCCAGTTGCGGGTAGGGCTCGTCGTGAGGGTTGCCGGCCCGGGTGAGGTTGTGCACTTCGTCGATGACAACCAGATCGAACCGGTGATACTCGTTCCAACGCTCCGGTGTTTCATGCTGGCCGATCCGGATTTCTGCCTGAGGGAAGTCCTCGGTGAAGAACTTGGTGCGCAGTTCGCTGCTCCACTGCCGGCGCAGGATGTCGGGGGCGAGAACAGCGATTCGGGCAGTCGGATGGTCGATGAGGTGCTGCCGGATGACCAGCCCAGCTTCGACGGTCTTGCCCAGGCCCACCTCGTCAGCCAGCAGGTAGCGCTGCACGGGATCGGTGAGCATAGTCAGCGCCGCGTCGATCTGGTGCGGGTAGATTTCGATGGCGGCGGACACCAGCGCTGAGAAGTTTGCCGAGGCCGCACGCTGGGTGACCAGGCTGTGCAACATCGGTAGTCGCGCGCTGCGGTAGTAGGGGGATTCGTTCGCCCGCGCGGCCAGCACCTCAATGGGAGATCGCACCGCCCGATGCCAGCGAACCCGTAATTCGGCACCCGAAACCCGGACGTCATAATCGCTGTTCGGAAGGCGGATTGCGTACTCGTCCGGCCCACCGGCGATCACTCGACCGGCATGCCACGTACCCGTCCCAGCATCCCGCCAGAACACCCTTGTTTCTGCAGGCAGAATGACCGGTCGACATTCACTGGCGGGTAGCGACCAGGTGGCAACTACTGACTCGGCAACAGATTCGAACGCCTCAACCTCCACACTGGCACCAACTCGGGCCTTGATCCGAGCGATCCCGGGGATGCCTGGGTGCTGCACGAACCGCCCAGGCGCGATGATCGAATGGTGTGCTGACGGAAGGTGGGCAGAGGCCAGTGGGGCCTTCGCAGTGTCACCAGGCATGCAGAAACCTTTGGGTCGCCAGGTGCGGGATTGAGAGCAACTGGCAAAGGTCAGCCCCAGGAATTGAGGCACCGCCGGCGTCGTGGAGGGCACGTCGGTAAACCCACGCAGCAGCGCTGCGAGCCGAAACAGACCCGGACGCGCCGATTCGGTTGGTAGCATCAGCCCTTACCATCCACTTGCCGGCTCCCGCTAACGGTTCGACCGCACCCCCTCGACGAGCGCCGGAGAGCAGTTCAGCCAGCACGGCGGTGATGACCCACTCCGCTTCGACCGCGGGCGGCACCTCCAGCCCAGCAAGCATCGACCTCACCTCCCCACAAGGCGTGCCGCGACATTACCGGCAGGCCCCCCACCGGTGGGAACCCCAAGTACTCACCCGTTCAGCCGGTCCCATCTCACCTCTTTGCGCCGTCAACAACCCGCCAAGCCAACATTGCTCAACGGCAACTACTGTCGAGGTCGCGACTGCTTCCCAGCTCAGGGAGTAGGCCATCGAGAACCAAGCGCCACGGCGGCTGGCCGGCAGTGACTGGTGAACGGGGAGACCCTGCAGCGATGTTGAGCACGACTGTCGGGGACCCGACAGCAGAACTTGGACTCCACGCCACGACAGGCGCTTAGTTCCCTTGGCCGACTAAGTTGCCGGGGTGACGGATCTTGAGCGTGGCATCTACGAGCACCTGATCACTCACGAGTTGGCTAGCCGTCTTCAACACCTCGGCTCCGCTTTGGTGCAGCGCGCCAAGCTCGATCCCTCCGACGCTCCCGATGCCCTCGCCCGCCACATCGCCGCCCTGGCCCACCGCGCTCTGCACGCCGTCCCCGCCGACGACGACAAGCTGTCCCGGCAGGTGGACCTGGCTAATCGCATCGCCGAGGCCATCGCCGCTCTCAGCCCGAAGGCAGCGGCGGGGCAGGACCAGGTAATCGACGCCAGAAAACTTCTGCACGCCATCGCGGCTCCGCCGACGCCGCCCGCGGCACCCGCCTTCCCGGTGCGCCCCACTACGCCGCTCTCCACGGGCGCGTTGCTGGTCAACGGTCGTCATCAGCCGCGCATCGGTCACGAGGTCACCCACGAGATGGCGTCCGCCGACCAGGTCGACCTGCTCTGCGCGTTCATCAAATGGCATGGCCTGCGCATCATCGAGCCGGCCATCCGCGACCTGATTGACCGTGGCGGTCGCCTCCGCGTCATCACCACGACCTACCTCGGCGCGACCGACCAACGCGCCCTCGACCGCCTCGCCGAACTCGGCGCTGACATCAAGATCTCCTACGAGACGCGTACCACCCGGCTGCACGCCAAAGCCTGGCTGTTTCGCCGCAACAACGGCATGACCACCGCGTACGTCGGGTCGTCGAACCTGTCGAAGGCGGCGCTTGTCGACGGGTTGGAGTGGAACGTCAGGATCTCCAACGTCGAGCAGCCGTACGTCATCGACACGTTCACCGCCACGTTCGAGGACTACTGGCACGACCCGGCGTTTGAGGATTACCAGCCGGCCAGGGACGGTGAGCGGCTGCGCACCGCACTGCGCGGGGAGCGCCGCGACGAGGCGTCGACCGAGATTGCCAACCTGGATGTGCGGCCGTACCCGTACCAGGCCGAGGTCCTTGCCGACCTGGACGCCGAGCGGAAGGTGCACGGCCGCTGGCGCAATCTGGTGGTGATGGCCACCGGTACCGGCAAGACGGTGGTCGCGGCGCTCGACTATCGCCGGCTGCACCGGGAGAAGGCAGTCGACTCGCTGCTGTTCGTGGCGCATCAGGAGCAGATCCTGCGGCAGAGCCTGGCGACGTTCCGGCAGGTCATGGGGGACGGTAGCTTCGGCGAGACGCTCGTCGGGGGCCGGGCGCCGCAGCACTGGCGGCACGTCTTCGCCTCGATCCAGTCGCTGCACCGGCGGGAGATCGACCCCGAGGCGTACGACATGGTGATCGTCGACGAGTTCCATCACGCGGAAGCGCCGACGTACGCCCGACTCCTCACCCGACTGAAGCCGCGCGTACTGCTGGGATTGACGGCGACGCCCGACCGCAGCGACGGCGGCGACGTGCGGCGGTGGTTCGACGGTCGCGCGGCCGTGGAGCTGCATCTGTGGGAGGCGCTGGAGCGGCAACTGCTCGCACCGTTCCAGTATTTCGGGCTGCACGACGACGTCGACCTGTCGCAGCTTCGATGGAAGCGCGGGCAGGGGTACGACCCGACTGAGCTGGACGGCGTCTACACCGGCAACGACGCGCGGGCGCGGATGGTGCTGCGGGCGGTCCGGGACAGCGTCGACGTCGACCGGATGCGGGCGCTCGGGTTCTGCGTGAGCATCGGGCACGCCGAGTTCATGGCCGACTGGTTCGGCAGGCATGGTGTGCGGTCGGCGGCGATCACGTCGCGGGTCGACGCGGCCGGGCGGCAGGCGCTGCTCAAGGAGTTCCGGGACGGCACGGTCAAGGTGCTGTTCACAGTTGACCTGTTCAACGAGGGTGTGGACCTGCCGATGGTCGACACCATCCTGATGCTGCGGCCCACCGAGAGTGCCACGATCTTCCTTCAGCAGCTCGGCCGTGGGCTGCGCCTGGACGACGACAAACCGTGCCTGACCGTGCTCGACTTCATCGGCGGGCAGCACGCCAACTTCCGCTTCGACCTACGCTGGCGCGCTCTGACCGGGGTCAGCCGCCGCGCGATAACCGAGGCGGTACGCGAGGACTTCCCGTCCCTGCCGAGCGGCTGCCACATCCAGCTCGACCGCGTGGCCAAGGACATTGTGCTGGCCAACCTGCGCTCGGCGATGCCGACCTCGAAGACCGGGCTGGCGAAGGAGTTGCGGCTGCTCGGGGACGTCGACCTTGATGTGTTTCTGCACGAGGCCGGCGTGGAGATCGAGGACGTGTACCGGTCGGCGAGCGTCGGCGGGTGGACCGGGTTGCGGCGGCTCGCCGGGCTGGAAGCCGCGCCGGGCGGGGCGGACGACCGCGAGTTGAGCCGGGCCATCGGGCGGATGCTGCACCTGGACGATCCGGACCGGCTCGACCTGCTGGCCCGGGTGGCGGCGGGCGAGCGACCGGAGACCGGGCAACTCTGGGACATGCTGCACTTCGACCTGTGGGGGCCGAACGCGCCGCTCACCGAACGCGAGGACCGGCTCACCCGGCTCTGGGCCGAGCCGGCGCGCTGCGCCGAGCTGCGGCAGGTGGCCGAGGTGCTCCGCGAGCGCATCCACCGGGTGACGGTGCCGGTCGACGGGTTGCCGCTCAACGTGCATGCCCGCTACAGCCGCAACGAGGCGTGTGCCGCCTTCGGCATGGCGAACCCGGGTTCGCTGCGGGAAGGGGTGAAGTGGCTGCCGGATGCCAAGGCCGACATCTTCTTCGTCACCCTGGTCAAGTCCGAGCAGCACTACTCCCCCACCACGATGTACGCCGACCGGGCCATCACCGACACGCTGTTCCAGTGGGAGTCGCAGAGCACCACGTCATCGACGTCAGCGACCGGCCAGCGCTACATCCACCACGCCGCACGGGGCTCGACTGTGCATCTCTTCGTACGGGAGACCCGGGTGCCGGACCGTGACCTGGGTGCGCCGGCCTACCTGTACGCCGGCCCGATGACGTACCAGGAACACACCGGCGACCGGCCGATGCGGATCATGTGGCGGCTACGCCACCCGCTACCCGCCGACATGTACGCTGCCGCCCGCGCTATCGCTGCCTGACGTCGGCGACAACCTGAAGTGGTTGTCCGGCCGGAGCCCTCGCCAGCTCCGCCTGTTCATTCGCCCAGCCGTGTCCCGTGGACGTCTAGTCTTCGACGGTTCCGCGCGACAGGGCAGCGATTCCCGAGACGATCAAGACGATTGAAAGGCCGATCCAGACAATCCTGACCACCGCGTCACCGAGCGACTGGAGTGCAAGCGCCATACAAACCCAACCCAGCAGCAACGCGATGCCGAACCCCAGACGGACCCGCCCCCTAGGGGTGGCCCTTCCCGTCCGCACGCCTGCGCTCGTACGCACGCCTGCGGCAACCTGTTTCGCCTCCAGAGCTCTCAGCCCGGTGGAAAACCCCGCCAGCATCCGCGCGTGTGCCGCAGTCTCCTCCTGCTCGCTATCAGCCCGCACGGCAAGGCGGGGCTGCTCGACCGCGGCTCGCTGAGCCTCGAACCGCTGCAGGAAATCCCGAGCAGTGCGGTTCTCGGCCTTCATCGAGCCTGCAAGCGTGTACTTGAACAAGCAGATGTCCATGTCATTGGCGTACTCGACGGCGTGAGAGGTGAATCCGGCGCCGGAGAAGACAAACAAGGCCTTCTCGGCACTTCGCCCCCGAGCGCCGACCAAGCGCTGCAACACCGGTCGCCCAACCTGGACTGCCTCGTATTTCACCTGGGCGAGCGCTTCGTGTGAACGGACGTCTACGCCTGAATCGGCACCACCGTTGGTAACGCGTGCGTCGCGAAAACCCCAGTACCGCATCCATTCGGCAGCGTTCAGCTCAGCTTTCTCCCAGCTGTCGATCGCCTGCGGGGATGGTTCCGTCAAGGGTTCCTCCTCGGGTGGACCGGTGGCCGTCTCGGGTGCCAGGTGGCTGAGGTGGCAACCGATCGTCGAGCGCTGGACGAAGTGGGGCTGACCGTCCTCGGCAAGAACGGCCCCGGAGTGCGTCTCCGCAGCTCACGGGGCCGTTCACCGCTGCCGGGTGGCAGCCTCGGATGGTCAGCGGGTGCCCACGGCGAGCTGCGTGTTGACCTGACGTACCTGGCTCGGCAGCGTGAACAGGTCGATCAGGACGCCCACGCCGAGGAGGCCGAGGGTGAACAGGTAGAGCAGCCCCCGCCCGGTCTTGCCGAGGTAGAACTGGTGGCCGCCGAAGACGCCGAGCAGGAACCAGAACAGGTATGCGATACCGGTGTCCTTCTGGCGGACTTGCACGAGGATCGGCTGCTGTTGCGGAGAGACGGCGGGCTGCGACATGCGTTACTCCTGATCGATGAAGCGGGTCGGGTAGCTGCGATGCACGGTCGCCTCCGTGCCGACCGCGCTACACGCTCCGAGAAACGTCCTTCTGCTTGCCAGCTGGCAAGCAGTGCGGCAGAGGTTAGCGGGGAAGATCAACACCGTGACATCGGCCGTAGGTGCTACGTGAGCCCGCAGATTGGCTGGTCAGAACCTGCAGACCGGCTGGTCGGACTCAGCCAACTGGTGAGAGTCGGGCCTGCCCGCGGCTGACTGGTCCGGGTGCATTTCCGGCAACTGGCCACGGCACGCCCGAGGCGGCGCCTGCCTGTCTTTCGAACTGCGCAAAAGGTGGTCGATCGACTCGTTCTTGCTGATCGATGGCGGTAGAGGGTTGCCTGATCGGGGGCGACGTGCACAGGATACGGGGACGCTCGATCAGCGTGCGTAGATCCACCGGTGCCTGGGCCACCCCGGGCCGGGTGGTCTTCCACCTATGAGGAGGTTTCGTGGCACGACGCCGCTTCGCGGGGATAGCAGCCAGCGCCATCGTCCTACCGTTACTCGTCATCGCTCAGCCGGCTCCGGCCTCGGCCACCCCTGAGGCCGCGACCGTCAAGCCGGTGCCGGCACCGGCCACCGGGCTCGCCAGTGACGTCCGGGAGCTGACCCGCAAGGACTTCACCTTCAACGGGCAGCGTCTGGAGGCGCCGACCCAGTACCAGCCGCGTACCCAGGCCCGGTCGAAGGCCGCCGCGGCCGACACGCCGCCGGTCGGCACGGTCCGGCAGTGGCTGGCGCTTGACGACTACCAGGGCATCATCTACCTGAAGGACTACACGCTGCGCGGCGTGGGCGACAACATCGAGGTGTGGGTCGCCAACGACACGGAGTTCCCCGAGGGTGACTGCCGCCGGCAGATCCCGAACTCCACGGTGGTCACCGACGAGCAGGTCGCGGGCCTGGTCCACGAGTTCGACACCAACATGTACCCGAAGTCGACGGCCGCGTTCAGCACCCCGCCGGACCGCGACGGCAGCAACGCGCAGATCGACGGGGACTTCACCGGTGCCGGCAACCGGACGGTCACGCTCGTCGACAACGTACGCGACGACAACTTCTACGATTTCCCGGCCGCCCCCAGCTACATCGCCGGGTTCCACTTCTCGCTCTTCAACGAGCTGCTCGACCGCAACATCATGACGGTCGACGCGTTCGACTGGGCGCACCGCACCGGCGCGAACCCGCCGAACGAGCCGACCGACGACCTGTGCACCAGCCGGCCGGCCCGCCCGCAGCTGTACGAGGGCACGTTCATCCACGAGTGGCAGCACCTGGCGCACTACTACACCGACCCGTTCGAGACGACCTGGCTGAACGAGGGTCTCTCCGACTTCGTGCAGACGCTCGCCGGGTACGTCGACGCCACGGCCCGGGTCGACGAGCCCGGCACGGACAGCCACATCTACTGCTTCCAGGGCTTCGGCATCGTCCAGACGGACTACAACACGAATCCACGGGACTGTGGCGGCCCGGAGAACTCGATAAACCTGTGGAACGAGGGCAGCACGTCGAGTGGGGTGCTCGCCGACTACGGAAACGTCTACTCGTTCGTACTGTTCCTGTACGACCGCTACGGTCTGGACTTCATCTCTCGGCTGCACCGCGACGGTGAGCTTCAGGGCTTCGCCAGCCTTGAGGCGGCGCTGCAGGCCGAGGGCGTCAAGGACATGTACAAGGTGATCCACGACTACCAGACGATGAACCTGGTGGACCGGATCGTCGGCAACTCCAAGCTGGGCATCATGCTCGGCGTGGACAAGCGCCGGGTCACCACGGCCAGCCTCGACGCGACCGTGAACCTGGCCAACCCGGCCTCGTACGCGGCCGCTGGCGCGGCACCCAACGGCGCCGACTACGTCACCCTGCAGAAGGCCAACGGTAAGCCACTTGGCCTGGGCGACCTGCGGTCGATCAAGTTCCAGGGCGCGAAGACGCTGCCGCCGGTCCCGCTGGCCTGGCAGATCGTCAACGACGACCCGGATCGCAGCGGCAACCCGGTGCTGTGGTCCGGCAACGGCAACAGCCTGGACGTCGCGGCGGTCACCCCGGTGACCGTGCCGGCCGCCGACCCGACGCTGACCTTCCTGGCGAAGTACGGTGCCGAGGCCGGCTACGACTACGGCTACGTGAGCGTCTCCACCGACGGCGGCGAGACCTACACCGTCATCCCCGGTGAGGAGACGGTCGCCGGTCCGCTCGGCCCGGCGCTGAACGGCACCACCGACGGCTTCCAGCCGCACTCGTTCGACCTGTCCGCGTACGCCGGGCAGGACGTGCTGGTCAGCTTCCGGTACGTCAGCGACGGCGGTGTCAACGAGGGCGGTCTGCTGATCGACGACATCGCGGTCGGCGGCACGCTGGTCAGCGACGGTTCGAGCCTGGAGCCGTTCGACTCGCCGTCGGAGATCAACCCGACGCCGGTGGCGAACTGGAACGTCCGCTTCGTCGGCATCAACGAGAAGCTGAAGCTGGCCTACCAGGTGGAGGTCGACGGCAAGTCGAACTTCACCCTCGGTCTGATCCAGACGGCGCTGCTGTCCGCCTTCCCGAAGGTGGTCGCGATCGTCGCCTACGACGAGCCGACCGAGCAGGTCACGCAGTACGCCCCGTACACCCTCACGGTGAACAACGTGGCGCAGCCCGGCGGCGCTCCGCTGAGCTGACCTGAGCAGGAACTCCCGGTGCCGCCCGGCGCGGCACCGGGAGTTCTCTGTTTCGCCGAAGCTGTCGTAGCCGCACGTTAGGTTCCCACGATGGAGCAGCGACTCAGTCTGATCACGCTCGGCGTGACCGACCTGGCCCGGTCCCGCGACTTCTACCGGCAGCTCGGCTGGCAGGGCCAGGAGGTCGAGCAGACCGTGTTCTTCCAGGCCGGCGGGCTCGCCGTGGTGCTGTGGTCGCGCCAGTCGCTGGCCGAGGACGCCGGTGTCGCAGACCGGGGCGCGGGCGGGTTCACCGGGGTCGCGCTGGCCCACAACGTACGCGAGCGCGCCGAGGTGGATCAGCTGATGGTCGCCGCCGCCCGGGCCGGGGCCGTGGTCACCCAACCGGCCCGCGACACCTCCTACGGCGGGTACGCCGGCTACTTCACCGACCCGGACGGCCACCTCTGGGAGATCGCCTGGAATCCGGGCTTCCCGATCGCCGCGGACGGCACCATCACCGTCCCCGACTTCGGCGCGCCCTGACCCGCCTCCGCTGTGGCCGACGCGGGCCGACGTCCTGGAGAGCCCGCCGGGACCGGCCGCTGGGCCGGCTGGGCATCACAGCCGCCGGGGGACACCCCGACCAATCGGCCCGTGCCATGCTCTCCGCAACGCCTCATTGATTCGAGGGGGTCGATGTGGAGTTGCGGAAGACCCGTGGTCCGTTGGTGCTCGGTCTGTTCTTCTTCGTGACCGGCGTGTTCCTGCTGGGCTGCTTCGAGCTCAGCGTGCTGGGGTGGATCGTCGGCCTCATCGCCCTGCTGGTGGGTGGCGGGATCGTCTTCGCCGAACGCCGGCCGTTCACATTCAAGATCGGGCCGAACGGGCTGGCCGTCCGGGTGGCCGGGCTGAACCGGGCGGTGCCGTGGGCCGAGATCGACGCGATCATCCTCGACCAGCAGGTGCCGACGATCGGCGAGAAGCAGCCCATCCACTCCTGTCTGCTGCTGGTGCCGGCGGCGGGTTCGACGATCGACGGCCCGTTCGACGGGCAGAGCCCGACCGACGGGCGACGGGCGCTGGTCCTGCTCGACCTCGCCGACGTCAGCCAGTCGTTGGACGAGGTGGCGGTGGCTCTGGCCCGCTTCGCCGGGAGCCGGTTCGTCGACATCCGCCACCAGCGTTTCGCACGTTTCGAGTCGCCGGACTTCGCCGCCGTGCCCGGGGGTTACGACCAAACTCGGGTGAACGAGTTGATCCGACAGGGACGCGACGGGCTGCTCATCGACGAGTCGCTGCCGCGCTGGACAGCCAGGATGAGCTTCGAGCAGGCGCGGGCGGAGCTACCCACGAGCAAGTTGGGCTACGACCGCGCCGCCGTGGACTCGATGCTCGACGAACTCGCGGCCCTGATCGCCCGCTGGCCGGACCTGCACACCCGACCCGACCGGGGCAGCCCGCCCGACCAGAGCCACGAGTCCGACCAGGACAACCCACCCGGCCGGAGCAACCCATCCGGCCCAGAGCGGCCGGATCGGCCCACCTGACCAGAGCCGCCAGGTCACCGAGTCCCGGTTGATCGTCAGCGGTCGGTGGTGGCCGGTGCGGGCAGGGTCAGCGTCGGTTGCGTGGGCGTGCCATGCTCTGCACGGCCGCTCAGATGATCGAGGTGTCGCTGTGGAGCTGCGTAGGAATCGGCGTTCGCTGGCACTCGGGGTCCTGCTGCTCGCGCTCGGGGTGTCGCTGCCGCTGGGCAAGGACTCCCCCGGGACCGGTGTCTGGATCTTCGCCGGAGCCGCCCTGCTGACGGGTGGCTGGATCACCGCCCGGTCACTGCGGCCGTTCCGGTTCCGGATCGGCGCCGACGGGCTGGACCTGAGGGCCGCTGGGCTCAACCGGCTGGTCCCGTGGGCCGAGATCGGCGCGATAGTGCTGGATCAGCCAGCACGGGGAGCGGGCGCGGCACCACCCACCCCGTCGTTGCTGCTGGTCCCGGGCGTCGGATCGACCATCGACCGGCCACTCACCGGCCGCAACCCGGTCGACGGCCGGCCCGCTCTGGTCCTGCTCGACCTCGCCGACGTGCGGGAGTCGGCCGACGAGGTGGCCGCCGAGTTGACCCGGGTCAGCGGTGGTCGGTTCACCGATACCCGGCAGGACCGAACCGACGTCCGGCCAGGTGAGCGGGGCGTCTCCGAGCCGGTCTTCGACTCGGCGCTGCGCGGCTATGAGAAGCGGATGGTGGACGACCTGGTCGGGCGGGGCCTGGACGTGCTCGCGTCGGGGACGACAGCGCAGCGTCAGGCGGTCAGGGCGGAGTTGGATCCCACGACGCTCACCGTCGCGCTGCGCGGCTACGACATGGGGCAGGTAGACGCCTTCCTGGGGCGGCTCGCCGCCGCGCTCACCAATGAGCCGGAGCAGCCCGAACAGCCCCAACCGCAGCCGCGGCCCGAGTAGCGGCGCGACCCGAACCGCGTCGCGACCCGAACCGCCCGAGTAGCCACCGCAGACTGAGCAGCCGCAGCCGATGCGGCCCAACAGCCGGCGCAGCAGCCCAGCCCTACAGCCAGCGTTGCCGAGGTGGCCGGAGCTACCGCACGCGGGCGGGGCGGGCGAGGGTCAGCAGCATCAGCAGGGACGCGGCGGCCGCGGCGCTGAGCACCACTGCCATCGGCAGTGCGCTGCCCTCGCCGCCGAGTCCGACGAGTGGGGCGGCGCTTGCCGCGACCACGGCCTGGATGCCGCCGAGCAGCGCCGCGGCGGTGCCGGCGCGGGAGGCGTGTCGGTCCAGGGCGAGGGCGGTGCCGTTGGGCATCACCAGGCCGAGCGAGCCGAGGAAGACGAAGAGTGCGGCGACGACCAGGGGCAGGTTCTCCAGCGCCGCCCCGGTGAGCACGGCGAGGGCGGCGAGCAGACCGATACCGAGACCGCTGACCAGCAGTGGACGGGGGTCGTGGCGGTCCAGCAGGCGGGCGTTGAGCTGACCGACGGCGACGAAGGCGAGGGCGTTGGCGCCGAAGACCAGACTGAACGTGCCGGCGGAGAGGCCGAAGACGTCCTGGAGGACGAACGACGAACCGGACAGGTAGGCGAACAGGCCGGCGAAGGCGAGACCCTGGGTCAGCGCGTACCCGAGGTAGATGCGGTCGGTGAGCAGCGTGCGCCCGGCGGCGGCGGTCGCGGCCAGGCCACCGGCGTTGCGTCGGGTGGCGGGCAGGGTCTCCGGCAGCCGCAGCGCGACGGCGGTGGCCAGCAGGGCACCGACCAGGGCGAGGGCGACGAAGATGGTGCGCCAGTCGCCGACGTTGAGCACCAGGCTGCCGAGGGCGGGAGCGACCATCGGCGCGATGCCGAAGATCAGGACGAGTCGGGAGAAGTACTTCGCGGCGGCTCGGCCGGAGTACAGGTCACGCACCACCGCCCGGGCGACGACCGTGCCCATGCCGCCGGCGAAGCCCTGTGCGAAGCGGGCCACCGCGAGCGTCTCCGCCGTCGGCGCGAGGGCGCAGACCAGCGACAACAGGGTGTACGCGGCGACGCCGACCAGCACCGGGCGGCGCCGGCCCCAGCGGTCGCTGAGCGGGCCGGTGACGAGTTGACCGAGCGCCATGCCGATCAGGCAGGTGGTCAGGGAGAGCTGGATCTGTGCCTGGCTGGCGGCCAGGTCGCGGGTCATCCCGGGAAACGCCGGCAGGTAGGTGTCCAGCGACAGCGGGCCGATCGCGGTGAGCGAGCCGAGCAGCACCAGCAGCCCGAGCGCGGCGCGGCCGGTGGGTGGGGTGATCCGCTCCGGCGGGCGTACGGGCACGTCGGTCTGCGGCATCGGTTCCCCTCGGCGGTCGGCGCCACCACGGCGTGGCCGGCTGCCGGGGGCGTCCGGCTACGATAGCTCTGTCTACAGAGGTGTTGCAGCGTGAAGGGGCGGCACTGTGACCGACGAGACGCTCGACCAGCTCGGCAGCGCCCTCAGCGACCTGCATCGGGTGCTCCGCCGTCGGGCCCTGCAGCGGACCGGCCGGGCCGCCCTGCCGGACGCGCAGGTCGAGGTGCTGCGGCTGGTGCAGCGCCAGCCCGGGATCAGCGTCCGGGAGGCCGCCGCGCGGCTGGGCACCGCCGCGAACACGGTGAGCACCCTGGTCGGCGAGCTGACCACCGCCGGCCTGCTGCGCCGGGACCGGGATCCGGCCGACCGGCGTACCGTCCGGTTGGCGTTGACCGAGGTGGCGTACGAACGCATCGCCGCCTACGGGCGGTACCGCCGCGAACTGCTCGCCGCCGCCCTGGCCGACCTCGACGCGACCGACCGGGAGCGGCTGCGCGCCGCCGTGCCCGCCCTGTCCCGCCTGGCCGACCGCGCCGCCGAGCTGCCCTGAGCGACGCTGCCCGCGCCCGCCCGCTCGTAGCGCGACCTGACCGCCTTCGGCAGCTCGACATCGACACCCGGCGCCTTCAGTAGAACCGCACCCTCACCCCGTGCGGCACGCGAGCAACTTCGGGGATAGTGCGGCCTCGCACCCGGCACCACCCAGCAACTTCGGGGATAGTGCGGCCTCTCCCAGCGTTGTGCGGAGGGGCACCGGGTGATGGGTGGGTGGGTCAGGTCCAGACGGTGCGGCGTACGCCGCCGTGCAGGCCGCAGGCCCGGGGGCTGCCGCCGGCCAGACTGACCTTGCCGTTCTCGCACTGCACCAGGTAGCCGCGTCCGTCCCAGAAGCCGGGCACGCAGTCGAAGTGCTCGCACACCTCACGCGCGGGTTCGCGGACCCGTTTCCCGCCGCAGAAGTCGTACCCCATCGGGTTTTCGGGGGCGCCGCAGCGCCGCTCGGGTTTCGGGCTGACCTTGGCGGAGCCGGTGGCGCGCGGGGTCGTCGCGGAGGCGGCGCGGGGGCTCGTCGCGGTGCCGGTCGCGGCCGGCGCTCCGGGGGCGGCCACCGCGGTCTCGGTGCTGGTCGGGTCGGACGGGCCGGAGTTGGCCAGGGCCACCGGCACCATCACGGCGAGCGCGGCGGCGACCACTGCGGTACGTCGGCCGCCGGGGACGAGGGCCAACAGTCGCGCCTGCCCGGGGGTGGCGATGCCGGGGCGGGACGGACGCAACCGGGCGTGCTCGTCGATCAGGTCGTCGAGCTGGTCGATGACCGCCTGGCGCTGCTCGATGGCGTCGGCGAAGGCCAGGGTGAGCACGAACCGGAACTCGGCCGCCACGTCGGGGCGCAGCAGCACGCCGGAGGTCCGCCGCCGGTCCAGCACCTGGATCAGGGTGACCGAGGCGTGCGGATCGTGGGCCAGACCGGTCATCCGGCCGTACGCCCAGTCGCGCCGGCCCCGCCCACCGAGCAGCACCAGCCGCCGGTTGGTGATCACCGCCATGCCGGCGTCGGTGATCCGTACCCCGTCGGGCAGGCGCCGGCGCAGCCGACCGGTGGGCGTGCCCACGGTCAGGTCGGGGGCGGGCAGCACGGCGTCGTGCCGCATCTCCACCAGTTGGGCGGCCGGCACCACCCGGAGTACGACCTCGTCGGGGGCCAGTTCGAGCGGCAGGCCGTCGCCGGCCGCGGCCGAGCCCTGACACTGCTCGGCGAGCGTACGCAGGCGGCGCAGTTCGTCGTCGCGTCGTCGCCAGCCTCCCTCGGCGCTGCGGAACAGCCGCAGCCGGCGCTCGTTCTGCCGGCGCGCCCACCGGTACCGCCATGTCGAACCCGTCGAATCAGTCCTCGCCACGCCGAACTCCTTCGCCGTGCATGCCACCAACCGCAGGCCACCAGATGGGGTGTCACAGTGTTAACGGCTGCGGGCACCACCCTGGACACGGCCAGAAGTGGTCGAATTAGCCGATCGGCGCATCAAAACGGACGAGATGGTGGTTTACCCTGCGCCGTTCGCCTTCCCTCCGGTGGGCTGTGACGCAACTGGCCACCGGTACGCCAATCAGTCGTACGGGCAGACGACAGGGCTGCCGCCCGATGGCGGGTGGCACGTGATGGCGAATCTGGTGACGAGGTGCTGGCGATACCGGAAGTGGCGGTCAGGTCGGTGGAGTCCAGCCGGCGGTGGCGGTGACCAGCGGCACCGGCGACCACACCGACTCGGACCTCGCCGCGCTGGTACGAGCCGCGCAGGATGGCGACGAGGATGCGTTCCGGCTGCTGTACCGGCAGGTGCAGCCCGGCCTGCTGCGCTATCTGCGGGGCATGGTCGGCGCCGACGCCGAGGACGTCGCCTCGGAGGCGTGGTTACAGATCACCCGCGACCTGCGCCGATTCCGTGACGAAGGGGCCGGGTTCCGGGCCTGGACCGCCGGGATCGCCCGGCACCGGGCGCTGGATCACCTACGCCGCCAGGGACGGCGGCCCGCGGCGACGGTGTCCGTCGACACGCTCATCGACCTGCCTGCCGGTCAGGACACCGCCGACCAGGCCGTCCAGGCCGCCGCGACCCGCGCGGCGATCGAGTTGATCGCCACGCTGCCAAGCGACCAGGCCGAGGCGATCCTGCTCCGGGTGGTGGTCGGACTCGACGCCCGGGCCACCGCCCAGGTGCTGGGCAAGCGTCCCGGCGCGGTGCGTACCGCCGCCTGGCGGGGTCTGCGTCGGCTGGCCGCGCGCCTCGACCCGCAGACCGGACGGGACGGCGCCATCGCGCACGAGCCGGGATTACGCCCGCCCACGCCCACGATGCGTCGACTTGCGGCGGGTGAGTGACGCAAATGATCCGGAACGACGCCAGGGAAGACGAGATGAGCAAACCGTCGCCTCGCCGCATGGACAGGAAGACCGCGGATCGGCTGCTGGACGCCGACCCGGTCGCCCTGAGCCAGGCCGGTCCGCTCGCCGCACCGCTACGCGCGGCACGCGGGCCGGCACGACACGACGAGATGGCTGGGGAGCATCTGGCGGTGGCCGCGTTTAGGGCTGCCGCCGATCTCGCCCCCGAACCTCGACCACGGAGAGAATCGATGCTCAGGATCACGCTGGCGAAGCTGCTCACCGTCAAGGCCGCGACCGTCGTCGCCGCCACCGGGGTCGGTGGCGTGGCGCTGGCCGCCGGTACCGGCGCGCTACCCAACCCGCTGGTCGACCCGACGACACGGCCGGCGACCCAGGCTCCGGCAGCACCGACCGCCACCCCGTCGCTCCCGGCCGGACCGGCTGACCGGGCCGACGTGAGCGACAGTCCGTCGCCCTCGCTGACGGGCCTGTGCCAGGCGTACACGGCCGGTGCCGCCACCAACCCGGGCAAGGCGTTGGAGAACCCGGCCTTCGCCGAACTGGTCGAGGCGGCCGGCGGTGCCGGACAGGTCGACGAGTACTGCGCCGACGCCGCGTCGAAGGACCGCGCTCGCCCCACGGGCGCACCGAGCGGTGCCGGGCGGCCGGCCACCCGCCCCACCCCGAACCCGCGTGGCGCCACCCCGACCAGCCGCCCCGGCGCGGCCCCCACAAAGCGGCCCGGTGGCGTCCCGACCGTGACCGCTCCCGGTTTACCTGACGGGAGCGTTCCGGCCGCGACGCCCCGCACCCCCGGCCGCTGACCGCGGGGCCGGGCGGGTTCTCCCCGACCCGTCCGGCCCCGCGCCCGCCGCGACGGCGATCAGGGGGATTCGACCGTGCTGACCAGGAACTTGTGGACCTCGGCCTCGACGATCGCCACCCGCTGCTCCGGCTCCGGGCCGGAACCACGGAAGTCGAGCATCTGCTCCTCGGACTCCCACCGCTCGTATACGTTGATCCGACCCGGTTCCACCAGGTCGGGACTGATGGCGAAACCGAGGCAACCGGGTGCCTCGCGCGCCTGGCGGACGATCTCCGCGCAGGTGGCGAGGTAGGCGTCCCGCCCAGCCGGGTCGACCTGTAGCGTGCCGGCGACGATCAGCAAGGCAAACCTCCGAAGATCGGGAGAGCGGACGCCAGTCATACTCTCCCGATCCGCCATCGGCCGCACGCCCGATCAGGCGCGGGTGATCGCGTTGGCGTGGATCGCCTCGGCCAGGTACTCCGTGAGCCCGGGAGCCATCGCCTCATAGTGGGCGGTGAAGCGTTCGTCGGCCAGGTACAGGTCGGCCAGCCCGGTGTGGATCTCGTACGAGCACTCGTAGAACCACCGGCTGATCTGCTGCCGGTGCTCCTCGGCCAGCTCCATGGCCGCCGGCCCGTCGGCCGGTGCGCCCGAGTCCATCAGCGCCACGATCCGCCGCCCCCAGTCCTCGGTCTCGGCCTTGAGCCGCTGCCAGTGCTCCTTGCGGTAGCTCGACGTCCGCCGGTTCGACTCCCGGTACGCCTCGGTGCCGCCCCACCGCTGCTCCGCCTCCTCGGCGTGCGCGTCCGGATCGAAGTCGCCGAAGACCTCGAACCGCTCCTGCGGGGTCAGTTGGATGTTCATCTTGCTCGCCTCCATCGCGAATTCGATCGCCGCGACCATCTCCTGCAGGCGCTTGATCCGCACCGTCAGCAGCTCGTGCTGGCGACGCAGGTGCGCTCCCGGGCCGCTCGCCGGGTCGTCGAGGATCACGGCGATCTCGTCCAACGGGAACCCCAGCTCGCGGTAGTACCGGATCAGCTGCAACCGCTCCAGGTCCGCCGCGGAGTAGCGGCGGTATCCCGAGCCGCTGCGCCCGCTCGGCGTCAGCAGGCCGATCTCGTCGTAGTGGTGCAGCGTCCGGACCGTCACGCCGGCGAGCTTCGCCACCTGACCAACCGTGTGGGCCATGGTTCCCCCTTTCCGGAACCACGGTCCCGCCTGCCGTTACGTGAGGGTCAAGCCCGATTCTGCGACGCCGGACACACCTGGCGGGTCGCAGTTCACCAGGACCGTACGCAGCTCGGCCAGGCCGGCCGGCCGGCCGTAGCGGTAGCCCTGTCCCTGCGCGCAACCGATCGCGGCCACCGCCTCGTGCTGCCGCTCGGTCTCCACCCCCTCGGCCACCACACCCAGGTCGAACGCGCCGGCCAGCCGGGTCACCATCTCCACCGTCGCGTACGCCCGGGTGTCCTCGGGGATCCGGGCCACGAACGAACGGTCGATCTTCAACTCGGTCGCCGGGATCCGATGCAGGTAACTCAGCGACGAGTACCCGGTACCGAAGTCGTCGATGGCGATCCGGATGCCCAGCTCGCGCAGCTGCCCCAGCCGGTCCAGCACCGCGTCGCTGCCCTCGATCAGCGCCGACTCGGTCAGCTCCAGGGTCAGCGCCCGGGGTGCCAGCCCGGCACCCGCGGTGGCCTTGGTGACCGTGGCGATCAGGTCGGGCCGGCGCAGGTGCGACGCGGCGATGTTCACCGCCACCGTCGCGGACGGCACGGTCTCCTGCCAGGTGGCCGCCGCCCGGCACGCCTCGTGGATGACCCACCTGTCGATCGGCAGGATCAGCCCGGTCTCCTCGGCCAGCGGCAGGAAGCGGGCCGGGCTGAGCATGCCCAGCCGGGGGTGACGCCACCGCACCAGCGCCTCCGCGCTGCGTACCGCCCCGGTGGCCAGGTCCACGATCGGTTGGAACTCCAGGTGCAGTTGCTCCTCGTCGACGGCCCGCCGCAGGTCGGCGATCAGCTCGGCCCGGCTCACCGCCGACTCCCGCAACCCCTGCGTGCACCGCCGGTACGCGGACTTGCCGGCCGCCTTCGCCGCGTACATGGCGATGTCGGCGTCGCGCAGCAGATCCGTGTGGGAGATGTGCTGCGGCCCGTACTCGGCGATGCCGATGCTCGCCGACGGGTGCACCCCGACCAGTTCCTCTCCCGGAGACGGTTGCAGCGCCCTCAGCAGCCGCTCGGCCAGCCGCTCCGGCGCCAACGGTCGCCCGTCGGTGACCAGCACCGCGAACTCGTCCCCACCGATCCGGGCGATCAGTCCGTCGTCGCCGACCGCCCGGCGCATCCGGCGGGACAGACCGGACAGCAGCGTGTCGCCGGTGGTGTGCCCGAACCGGTCGTTCACCTGCTTGAACCCGTCCAGGTCCAACAACAGCACGGCGACCCGGTTGGTGCCGCGCAGCGCACCACGCAGCCGCCGGATGAAGGCCAGCCGGTTCGGCAGCCCGGTGAGCTGGTCGACGTAGGCGAGCTTGCGTAGCTGCCTCACCAGGCGCAGGTTCTCGTTGGCCGCCAGCCCCTGCCGCAGCGCGAGCGTGGCCAGCAACGCCATCACCGCCAGGAAGATCGGCAACGGGGTGTGGCCGCTGGCGTCGCGGGCCAGCATCGTCGCCACGATCGCTCCGCCCACCGGCAGGTAGGGCAGCACCACCCGCCACCACGGCGGCAACGGCGCCTCGCCGGCCTCCTCGTCGGTGCCGTGGTCCCGGGGCGGGGGCATCCGGGTCGCCGCCACGATCAGCAGGTAGCTCAACGGCCAGAGCACGTCGATCGGAGTGCCGGGCTGGTAGGTGCCGGCGGCCACCCACGACACATAGACCGTGTCGGCCACCGCCCGAACCGTCAGGCTCGCGCCGAGCAGCGCCAGCGGCCGCCACACCGGCCGGCTCGGACCGACCACCGCGATCAGGATGGTCAGCTGCATCAGGTCGAACATCGGGTACAGCAGGCCGGCCGTCCGCAGTGGCTCGTCCAGGTCGGCCAGGCTGACGTTGCGGAAGATCAGCAGCCAGCCGATCGGAATCAGCGCCAGTCCGACGATCACCCCGTCGAGCAGCGTCCGGGCCCGACCCACCCTGGTACGCGGCGCGGTGACCGAGCAGAACAACGCGGCGGTGCCGGTGACCAGGCTGGCCGCGAAGATCAACCCGATGGGCAGGGTGTGCGGCAGGCTCTCACCGAGCAGCCGCTGCGATGTCCACAGTGCCCGCCCGGCCAGCGACATCGCCATGGTGGCGGCCAGCAGCAGCCAGAACCGGCGTACCGCCGGATGCCGGCGGGACGCCGCGGCGCAGGCGATGGCGGCCCAGCCCGCCACGGTGAGCGCGCCCAGATCGCTCACCAACGCGCCGGCGGGCAGCCCGAGCATCAGCCACAGCGCCTCGAACGCGACGACGACACCGGCACCGACCAGCCCCACCCGGCCCACCCGGCCCGTTCCGGGCGAGCGCGCGGCGGCCCGCTCGACGTCCTTCCGCGACACAGCGATCGCTCCGGCTCTCTCTCGTGCGTACACCCTCGACGGTGAGGTCCGGCCCTGGCAAACCCCGAAAGCCTAGCCACGCCCGCCGCCACCCCGCCAGATCCACCGGTACGCAAGTACCCGGCCTGACGGCTCCGGCATGCGGCGACGCGGGCAGCGACCCCCTCTCGGTCGCCCCGTGGCGCCCTGTCGCGCCGGCCGCACCCGCACCGACGGGACGACGCCCCCCGGGCCGGGCCTCCCGCCGCACCACGCCGCACCACGTCCCACCGCGATGCGACTGTGACCCTGTGTGACCACGGCGACGAGTCGCTGAACGTGACCACCGGGCCCGCCACCGACAATTCCGCATTCCACCTTTGCTCTGCTTACCTATACGCAACCCCACGTTGAACAGGCCTTATCGGGATGGCGCGGCGTTCGCCGCACTCACTCAGCGCAACCTGTGCGTACAGGTAAGCAGAGCAAAGCGTCCGAAGGGGATGGTGGCCATGCCGGGGATGATTACTGTCGGCGGTCCCGGCGGTCGGCGATCCGGCTCGGCGACGGGTGGGGTTGTCAGGGCGGGTGTTCCGTAGGGCGGACGCTCGTGCTCACGCCCATTGTTCGTCGGGCGCCGCCGTTGCGGACGCGGGTGGACCGCCGTGAGTCCACGGCGTCTCATCCGGTGTGGGGAACGCCGCGCCCGGGACGTAGGCGTCGCTGAGCGTGGTGTAGCAGAGTCGCTCCCCCACCTCCGGCACGCTGCCCGGACTGGCCGTCAGACCGCGCCCCATCCCGCCGGACAGCTCCAGCACCACCTCGGTCTTGCCGTCGGCGGTCGGGGTGACGAACACCAGCCGCGCCTTCTGCCCGGGACGGGACGGGCTGGTCAGGGTCGCGCCGACCGGCGCCAGCACCGGGTCGGTGGTCAGCAGCTGGATGCGCGGGCGCAGCACCGGCCGGCGGCCACTGTCGTCGACCCGGGTCGGGTCGGCCAGCAGCACCTCACCGACGAACGCCTCCCCGGTCAGCCGGTACTCCGCCATCACCAGCGGATCGTCGTAGGCACGCTGCACCGCGTAGGTCGCGGCGGCCCGCTCCAGGCGGTGCAGCCGGGCGGCGGCGGCCACCGCACCGTCCCGGCGCGGCTGCGGCGCACCGTCGGCGTCGAGATGGTCGGCGTGGGCGGTGAAGGCGTCCCGGTCGCCGTCCCACCGCCCGGCCACCCGGGCGCCGGGCGGCAGGGCGCGCAGCAACCCCAGGCCACGCCACATCAGCTCCCAGGTGGGCGTGAGCTGGTCCCGCAACAGCCGCTCCAGCTCCGCGTACGCCTCGACGCGCGTCGCCTCGTCGGCGGCGGCGTACGCCTCGATGGCCGGCGCCAGCAGCCGGTTGTCGAACTCCGGATCGGTGGCCGGGCCGGCCGGCGGGCAGGTCGACGGGTCCTCGGCGCGGGCGGCCGCCTCGGCTCCGGACAGTCCGGCCGGCGGGGCGATCCAGCCCAGCAGCGCCGGCAGGTGCAGATCCTCCACCGCGCTCTGACCGGTCGCCCAGTGCAGCGTCAACGCCTGCGTCATCGCCACCAGCGTCGACGAGCCGGGATGCTCGGCCCGCTCGGCGAAGAAGGTCAGCCAGCGGCCCAGCAGCGGCACCTGCGGCGGCACCGGATGATCGCCGTCGACCCGACGGAACCGGGTGGACCGACCGAGCAGCCGCAGGAACGTCACCCCTGCCGGGTTGGGCACCAGCAGCTGCGGTGCGTCGAGGTAGCGGTACCGGACGTCCCGGCCCCGGTCCACGGCGACCGCCTCGTTCGCCGTGCGATGCCCGTCCACATAGGGGAGCACGGTCGCGGCCAGCTCGGCGGCGAACGCGAACCGTTGGTCCCGGTTGCGCGGCTGCGGCACGATCAGCAGCCGCCCGTCGCCGGGCGCCGAGCCGACCATCGCGGCGAGCGGCGCGTTCGCCTCCCCCGCCATCGCCAACGGCACCAGCACCAGGGGCCGCCTCGACAGGTGCAGATGCCGGACGGTGGCCACCGGTTGGGCCAGCCCGGCGGCAACCGCCTGCGCCGCCGCCAGCGCCCGCAACGTGCTCATGTCGGCGCTCCGCCGCGCCGGGTGCCGGCCGGAGACTGTCCGACGCGCCCCCTCATGCGGTGGCCAGGGCGTCGGCGCGCAGGCGGGCCGCGGTCCGCAGCAGCGCGGCGGCCTCCGCCCGCTCGGGGTCGGTGACGGTCTCCCCACCGGCGAGTGCCAGCACCTCGTCGATGTCGGCGATCCCGCCCAGCGCCTCGCGGACCGGGCGACCGAGCGCGCCGGTCTGCCCCCGCGCCTCGTGCCGGCAGAAATACGCCAGCTCGCAACTGGCCAGGCAGTCGGGCGCGTACCGGGCCGGCACCCGGGCCAGCGAACCGGCCAGGGTCGCCGGATCGGCGACGGGATCGGCGGTGAAGTCGGCCGGTACCTCGGCCAGCAGTGTGTCGAGCCGGTCCATCCGGTCCAGTTGCCGGCGGACCACCAGCAGTTGCCGGCGGACGTCGAGCAGATGCGCGACGGGCGCGTTGCTGAAGTCCCGGGGGCAGACCAGCACCACCTCGTGCGACACCAGGTGCGGGTCGTGACCTCGGGCGGTGAGCAGCTCCCGCAGGGCCAGCACGTAGACGGCGGACTGCACCGCCGCGGCGGCCAGCTTCGCCGGGTCGGCCTGGCCGTCGATCACCGGAAACGACTTGATCTCGACCACGTGAAACCGGCCGCCCAGCTGGGCGGCCACCAGGTCGGGTTCCAGATGCACCCGCTGCCCGGCGACCACCAGGCCCAGCATCGGGTGGTCGAACAGCGCCGCCGGCTCGCCGGCGGGCGACGGTTCTTCCGCACCGGCCGGCTCGTCGGGGCGGGATCCGGTGGGCGGCAGCGCCTCGGTGAGCAGGGTCGCCGAGCGGCGGGCCCGGTCGGCGTGGTCGTCGCCGTCGCCGAGATCCGTCCAGCGGGCTGCCGCCGGCACCGGTACGCCCAGCCGCTCCGCGACCAGTCGCAGCAGTTCGGCGCCGCCGTCGGCCTTCACCTGCGCCTCGAAGGTGTTGCCCCGGGTGATGGCGAACCGGGACTGCCCGAACCGGGCGGGAAAGCCGACCCGCTCGGCCAGTGCCGGTTTGTCCACCCCGGCGCCGTCGAGGACGGCCCGCCGGGTGCAGCCCGGGTTGCCGGTCAACGCCGCGAGAGTCCGGGCGTTGTGTCGTTTCGCCGGCGCGTCACCCCGGATCGCGGCCAGTCGCTGCTCGGTACCCGTCACGACAGGCCACGATAGCCGCGTCCGCGAACTCCGGCCCGTCGCGGCCAGCTTGTCAGGCGGCCAGCAGGTGCTCGGCCTCGGCCCGGCTGACCGGGTACTCGGCGGCGCAGAAGGTGCACTGCTGGAGGTGGCGGGTACGCACCGGGATCAGCGGGATGAAGAAGAGACTGAATTTCGTCGAGCGACGGGTGAGCACCTGGGCGGCCCGCTGCCCGCAGTGGGGACAGACCTGCTGCACCACCGCCGACCGGGTGACCTTGGTCCGGAGTCCGAAGATGAGGAACACCACCGGCCACTACCCCGTCGTGCGCCGGTTGATGCGTCGCCGGGTGCGGGCGGTCACCGGGGTGTCCGGTGGCCGCCCGCGCCGGTACGGCTCAGCCGGCCGTGGCCGAGGTCTCCTCGGGCAGCCAGATCGGCTGCCAGTCGGGCACCTCGTGGAAGCGGCGCAGCTCGGCCAGCCCGGAGACCGACCCGGCCCAGGCGGCGTACGGCGGGTTCTGCTCGTCGAAGCCGCTCTGCACGAAGGTCAGCCTCGTCTTCCCCTCGGACTCGGTCAGCTCCCAACTGGTGATGCCGGGCGCTCCCCAGTCGACGGACATCTTCCGGCCGGGCTCCAGATCGACCACCTTGGCGGCGAAGCCGCTGTCGAAGCCGCCCATGGCGTACCGGCCACCGACCCAGGGTTCGATCCCGATCGGGTAGCCGAACCAGGCGCTGACCTGCTCGGAGTCGGTCAGGGACTCCCACACCTTGTCGGCCGGCGCGGCGATGACCAGCTCGCCACGGAAGTCGGTGCCGGTGAAGTCCACCTTCGGCAGCAGCGGCTGGCCGGCCAGGTGGGACTCCAGGTTGGCTACCGAGAGCGCCCAGTAGGTCTGCAGCACGCCCCGGATGCTGGTGCCGTTGATCACGTCGTTGAAGTCGAAGTGGGTCTGCGACAGCCGCAGCACGGTGGCGTCCGACCCCTCCGCGCTCAGGGTGATCTCGGTGGTGGTCTCCACCCCGTCGAGCAGCCAGGCGAAGCGCAGCCGGTCGTCGTCGGCGTGCAGCACCCGCTGATGTGGAGCGTCACCCTCAGGCGTGTAGCGGCCCCAGAACTCGTACCGCTCGGGCAGCTCGACCTCGGCGTGCTCGGCCAGCCAGACGCGCAGCTCGGCAGGGTCGGTCAGGGCCCGGCGCACCCGCGCGATCGGTGCGGCGAGGCGGACGGCGAGGGTCATCGGTTCAGTCACGGTCGGTCCCCTTCGGGTAGCAGGCCACGGCGAGCTTGAAGGCATCTCCCTCGGCGCCGCCGTAGCGGGTGAACAGCTCCTGCAGCGCGGACTGCAGGTCGTGCAGGAACTCCTGCCGGCGTTCGGCCGGCACGCGGATCTCGCCGGAGACGCCGATCGACGGCAGCTCCGGTGCCGTGCGGTCCAGGGCGGCGACGTCGGCCTGGACCTCCTCCATCAGGTCCAGCAGGTAGCCCAGGCTCAGTTCGTCGCGGGCCCGGCGCAGCCCGATCCGGCCGACCAGACGCGGTGAGAGCCAGTACGACCGGGCAGCGGCCTGGTAGATCCCCTCGGTGATGCCGCGGACCTTGCGCCTGTCGACCTGCTCGACCAGCCCGGCCGCGACGAGTTGCTTGACGTGGTAGTAGACGCGCTGGGGCGTCTGCTCCAGCCGGGCGGCCACCTCGGTGCAGGTGCGTGGCTCGGCCAGCTGCCGCAGGATCTCGACGCGCTGCGGCTTCAGCAGCACCTCGGCCTGCTCGATCTGCTCCAGGTACAGGACATCTCTCATGGCAAAATCAGTTTGTACGTAAAAAACTTCCTTGTCAATGGGATCGAGAAAGGCCGCGCCGGCAACTTCCGGCGCGGCCTCGCTCAGTCGTCCGGCGCGACGGTCAGGGCAACCAGTCCGGGCGCAGCGGATAGCCGTTGACCGCGTCCGGGCCGTTGCGGGTCGCCACCACCTGATGCAGCTGGATGCCGTTGCGCTCGAACGCCAGCCGTGAGCCGGCCATGTAGAGCCCCCACACCCGGGCCGTGCCCGCGCCCACCTCGGCGACGCAGAAGTCCCAGTGCTCCACCAGGTTGCGGCACCAGGCGGCCAGGGTCAGCGCGTAGTGCTGGCGCAGGTTCTCCTCGTGGTGCACCTCCAACCCGGCATCGTGGATCTCACTGATCACCCGCCCCGGGCCGGCCAGCTCGCCGTCCGGGAAGACGTACCGGTCGATGAACGCGCCGGACCGGTGCGGTGCCCGGTTGTCCGCCCGGGTGATGCAGTGGTTGAGCAGCCGGGCCCCCGGGCGCAGCCGGTCCCGCAGGAACCCGAAGTAGGCCGGATAGTTGCGGACCCCGATGTGCTCGGTCAGGCCGATCGAGGAGACCGCGTCGAACTGTTCCCGCGGCGCGTCGCGGTAGTCCAGGTGCCGCACCTGCGCCAGGCCGGTCAGCCCTTCCCGCTCGATCGCCGCCTGCGCCCACTGCGCCTGCGCCCGCGACAGCGTCACGCCGAGCGCCTTGACGCCGTACTCGCGGGCCGCGTGCCGGACCATGCCACCCCAGCCGCAGCCCACATCCAGCAGCCGCATGCCCGGCCGCAGCGCGAGCTTGCCGGCGACCAGGTCGTACTTGTTCGCCTGTGCCTGCTCCAGCGTGTCGTCGGGGCTGCGGTACACCGCGCAGGTGTAGGTCATCGACGGGCCGAGCACCCGCTCGTAGAAGGCGTTCGACACGTCGTAGTGGTGCGAGATGGCGCTGCTGTCGCGGAACCGCGAGTGCCGGAGGCCACCCACGATCCGCTTCCAGCGGGGCCGGGCCTCCTGCGGCGGAGCGGGCGGTGGCAGCAGCCGCTCCCAGCCCAGCTCGCGTACCAGCGCCAACCCGTCGGCCAGCGCCGGTGCCCGCATCCGCACCCCGGCGAGCACCCGCAACGCGTCGTACGGGTCGCCCGGGTGGACTCCCTCGATGGCGAGATCGCCGCTGACGTAGGCACGTGCCATGCCCAGGTCACCCGGTGCGGTGAGCAGATATGACAGCCCTCGCTCGGAGCGGATCGACAGGGTGATCCCGGCGTCGGCCGGGCCGAGTGCGCTGCCGTCGTACGCGGTGACGCGTACCGGCAGGGGACCCGAGGTCACCGCCCGGACGATGTCCGCCACGGTCGACCCACGCCGCCGGCCCCCGGGGGGCGGCGGGGCGGGAGCGCCTGCCGCTCCCTGACTCCGGTCGGTGAGACTCATGCCGGTACTCCGCTTCGTTCACTCATGCTCGCGCTACCGCCTTTTCGTACAGTCCGGTCAGCCGATGCTCCGGGTCGTACCGGTCCCGCACGGCGCGCCACGTCCCGCCGCCGTAGAGCCGGTCGAACGAGTCCCGGTCGTAGTACGCGTCGGAGTAGAGCGACTTGTGCCCGCCCGCCTCCGACACCGCGTGCTCGATCTTCCGGTTGACGTCGCCGTCGGCAGCGCCCGCCGCGATCGGCACGCTCCCCCAGAACCCGATGTTGACGTAGTCCTGCCCCGGCCGGAGCGGATACAGCGGCCAGGACCGGGCCGATCCCGGGCCGGCCGGCTCGCGCAGCCGCAGCGGGCACAACCACACCGGCGTCATCCCGACGTTCACGGCGAACCAGTGCAGGAACTCGGCGGTGCGCTCCAGTGGGATCTCCACGTCCTGCACGACCCGCTCCCGGGCCGGCTGGCCACGCCACCTGTCGATCCGGGCCGCGACCCGGTGCCGGTGCTCCAGCCGCACGATGCGGTGGTAGACGTCGCTGCGTCGCCACCGTGCCGGCCACAACCGCCGCACCACCGGGTGCTGCGCGCCGAAGGCCGCCGAACACCAGAACCAGTCGGTGTCCCAGCGCCACAGGTAGTCGTGGACGGTCAGCGCGTCGTGCGGGCGCTGGCGCAGCGAGCGGTAGTAGATCTCCTGCCCGGTGTAGTCGGAGACGCCCGGCACGTCGTCGGTGAAGCTGCCCAGCACCAGGTACGCCTCGCCGGGGCTGAACATCACCCCGTCCATCGCGTCGACGCTCGCGCCGGCCCAGTGGCGGGTGGCGGTGATCTCGCCGATCGCCTCGGTCAACGCGGTCAGGTTGGTGAACCGCAGGTTGCGCAGGGCCACGTACCGACGGACCGGTTGCAGCTCGATCCGCAGCCGGGTGGCGTACCCGAGACTGCCGAGCGAGTTGGGAAAGGCCGCGTACAGGTCGGCGTGTGTGCCGTCGGGCCGGGCGGTGACCACCTCACCGGTGCCGGTGAGCACGTCCAGTTCGGTCACCGACTCGTGTGGCAGTCCGTTGCGGAACGAGGTCGACTCGATGCCCAGCCCGGTCACCGCCCCGCCGAGGGTGATGGTGCGCAGCTGCGGCACCACCAGCGGCATCAGGCCGTGCGGCAGGGTCGCGGCGACCAGCCGTTCGTAGGTGCACATGCCCTGCACGTCCGCGGTGCGGGCGACCGGGTCGACGCCCAGCACCCCGCCGAGCCCGCTGACGTCCAGACCGGAGGCGGGGGCGCTGCGCGGACGGAACAGGTTGGAGGTGCGCTTGGCCAACCGCACCGGCTGGCCGGGTGGCACCGCCGCGTACGACCGTCGCAGCTGGTCCACCGCCAGGTCATGATCACGCACGGCGTGCATGGGATCACTTTACGCGTCACGCGCCCTCCTGGCGGGATGTCCGTCGGAGGCGTTTCTCGCTCGGCTCGGGGCCGGGCGACGGGGGTGGCTGGCCAGCGGCCCGGGCGGTGGGACAGGATGCCGGCATGTCGCACACCGATGGGTCGGGCAGCGTATACGGCACCCGCCGAGCCGGACCACCCCGCGATCCACTGCTCGTCACGGCGCTCGGGTTGGGGCTGGTCGGCGTACTGGTGGGGGTGCTGTTCGCCACCGGCGTGCTCGGCGGCGGCGAGCCGGCGCCGGCACCGACGGTGGCCGGTCCCGGCCCGAGCACGGCGCGGCCCAGCCCGGCCGAGAGCGAACCGGAGCCCAGCCCGTCGACGTCCGAACCGTCAGCCACGCCGAGCCCCAGCCGGGACCCGGACGCGGTCGTCGGACCGAGAGTGCTCCGTGGCGTCGGCTCGGGTCTCTGCCTCGGCCTCGACGGTGGCGGTGAGAAGGCCCCCGCCAAGCTCGCCGACTGCAGCGGCGGACCGGAGCAGCAGTGGGTGGTCAACGCCTTCGGCCCGGACACGGTGACGCTGACCAACGCCGCCCACAACCAGTGCCTCGACGTCGAGGGCGGCAGCGGCGACGACGGCGCCCGGTTGCAGCAGTTCGGCTGCCACGGCGAAGGCAACCAGCAGTGGCGGCTGCAACGGGTCGACGGCGGCGCGGTCGTGCTGGCGGCCGTGCACAGCGGCAAGTGCGCCCAGGCCCGCGACGGCGGCGCCGCGGCCGGCACCGACATCGTCCAGGCCCCCTGCGACGGCAACCCGGCCCAGCGCTGGACGCTTCAGTAGCCGCGCAGCGCCCGTAGCTCGTTCAGGTGTCGGGGTAGGTGCACGCGGGCGTGCAGGTCGATCGTGCGGCCCCAGGGCAGCGGCTCGTCGACGACGAGTTCGAAACCTTCGCGCAGGTGTGTCTCGACCGGAGTGTCCGCCGCCGGACCGAGCCGGGCCACCAGCCCGACCAGCCGGTCACTGGTGGCTCGCAGCCGGGCGGCGAGGCCGTCGAGGCCGCCGCACTCCGCGGCCAGTTCGTCCAGTTCCGGCCGGTGGATCTCGTCCAGGTCGTAGAAGGCGTACGGCGCGCCGGCCAGCACCGCCTCGGTGGCCTCGCGCATCAACTCGTCGCTGGCGACCAGGTGGGCCACGATCTGCTCGGCGCTGTACCGGTCGGGCGGGGGCGGCCCGAACCCGCCCGCGTCGACCTCGGTAAGCACCGCGTCGTACGCCCGCCGCAGCCCGTCGACCTCCACCCGGCCGAGCCTAGCGGCGGCCCCGGCGAGCCCGCAGGTAGTCGCTGACCACGTACTCGCCGAGGTCGTCGGTGTCGGGGGTGAACACCCGCCCGCCGCTGCGTCGGGCCACCGCGTCGACGAAGCGGCGCAGGCCGGGATCATCACCCAGCATGAACAGGTTCAGGGTCGCCCCGTAGCGGCCGAGCCGGTCCACCTCGCGCACCGTCGCCTCGATCGTCTCCGGTGACGACGGCCAGGCGAACAGCGCCTCACCGTCGTCCGGGTCCAGGTGGGCGGTCGGTTCCCCGTCGGTGACCACCAGCACCACCGGTTCCGCGTCCGGATGACGCCGCAGATGCCGGCCGGCCAGCCGCAACGCGTGCTGCAGGTTGGTCCCCTGCATCATGTCCGGCTCGACGGCAGCCAGCTCCTGCTGGGTGAGCGTCTCCGCCCGCCGGCCGAACCCGATGATCTGCAACGCGTCCTGCGGAAACCGGGTGGCCATCAGGTGCGCCAGGGCCAGCCCGGTCTGCTTCATCGGCCCCCACCGCCCCTGCGAGATCATCGAGTACGACAGGTCGACGCAGAGCGCCACCGCCGCCGACGCCCGCCGTTCGGTCTCGATGACCTCGAAGTCCTCGACGGCCAGTTGCACCGGCACCCCGGGGCCGGCCCGGCGGACCGCCCGGGTCAGGGTCCGCACCACGTCCAGCGGCTGCTCGTCGCCGTACTCCCAGGGGCGCGACGCCCCGGTCACCTCGCCGGCCGCCCCGGCGGAGCGCAGGTCGTGCTGGCCGCGCGGGCCGGCGGTCAGCTCGGCGAAGACCTGTCGCAGCGCGGTGCCGCCGAGCCGGCGCAGCGCCTTCGGGCTCAGCGTCAGGCCGTCGGCGTCCCGGGTCACCCACCCCTGCCGGCGCAGCTCCCGCTCCAGCTCCCGCAGCCGGCGTACGTCGTCGGCCGCGTCGCGGCCCAGCGTCCGGGCGACCGCGTCGACGTCGATGTCGTCGAGGGTCGCCCCGGGGTGCGCCTGACCCAACTGGTCGAGCAGGTCGTCCAGTTCGGCGATCTCGTCGAGCGCCCCGGTCGCCTCGCCGTAGCCCAGCGGCTGACCGCCCTGCATCCGCTCGCCCCGACCCCAGCGCAGGTCGGGCCGCAACGCCCGCAGGTTCCCCTCCAGCGCGGCCAGCTCGCCGGCGAGGCGGTCGCCGAGGGACTCGCGCATCAGCCCGGCGAGTTCCTCCCGCTGCCGCTGCGACAGCGAGTTCATCAACCGCTGCCCGGCCGCCGACCGGCGCGCCAGGATGTCGATCAGCTCGTCGACGTCGCGGGGACGTTCCGGGAAGAAGTCGCCGTGCCGGCGCATGAACTCGGCGAACGCGTCGGTGGTGTCCTCGGCCCGGGCGTGCCGGGCCAGCAGGGCGTTGAGGTCCCGCACCATCTCGGCGACCTGCTCCTGCACCGCCGGGTCACCGGCCAGCCGGGCCGAGTCGCGCAGCCCGGCGAAGCGCTGGCCGAGCACGTCGTCGCGCAGCCCGTCGAGGATCCGCTGGTAGGTCTGCCGGGCCTCGTCGCTGGCCCACCGGTAGTCGGACAGGTCCCGCACCGCCTGTGCGGTCGAGCGGGGCAGGTTCTCCAGCATCGTCTCGGCGAACCGGGCCGCCTCGTCGTCGCGCCGGGCCAACTCGTCCCGCTCGGCGGCCAGTGCCTGATCGAGCAGCGCCCGCGCCCGGGTCACCGCACCGTCGAGTTCGCCACGGCGCAGCGCCTCGCGGCGCAGCCGGCGGGCGCGGGCGGTCAGCCCGTCCAGCCCGCCACGCCCCTGCGGGCCCCGGCGCAGCAGATCCCGCAGCGCGTCGCGGAGGCTGCCGCCGGCCAGCACCTCCGCGCCGACCTGGTCGACCGCGGCCTGCACGTCGTACGGCGGCGCGAGCGGATCGGGGCCGCCACGCCACTGCCCGTACCGGAACCGGTTGCCGGTCATCTCAGTCCCGTCCGCCGTAGCGGGTCCGCCCGGCGTCGGTGACGTCCTTGCCCAGCCGCCGGTTCAGATGCAGCCCTTCGAGGACGAACTCGACGGCCGCCGCGGCCTGCCCGGTGCTCGGCGCGTCGCCGATGCCGAGCCGGTCGAGCACCTTGGCCAGCCCCGGCACCGTGCCCACCTGACGCAGCAGCTCAGCCGCCGACACCAGCTCGCCGGTCTCGACCGCCTGCCCGTCCTCGACCAGCGCGGTGAAGCCGGACAGGTCCAGCCCGGCCAGCCGGGCCCGGAACGTCTCGGCGGTGGCGGTCCGCAGCAGGTGGCCGAGCAGCTCGATCTCCCGGCCCTCCTCGCCGCTCTCGAACTCCACCTTGCCGCGCAGCGTCGACGTCACCGACACCGCGTCACCCACCCGCGCCACCGCCTCGGCCGACGGCAGCTCCGGGTCGGCACCGAGCAGGCACGCCCGGCGCAGCGCGGCGGCGGCGACGGTCTCCGCGGCGGCGATGGCGAACCGGGCGGAGACGCCGGAACGCGGGTCCACCGACGGCGACTCGCGTACCGCCCGGGCGAACCGGGCCAGCACCTCCAGCACGTGCTCCGGCACCTCGGCGACCAGGTCGGCCTCCTGCCGGATCAGGGACAGTTCGAGCTCCAGGTCGGTCGGGTAGTGGGTGCGGATCTCCGCGCCGAAGCGGTCCTTGAGCGGGGTGATGATCCGACCCCGGTTGGTGTAGTCCTCCGGGTTGGCGCTGGCCACCAGCAGCAGGTCCAGCGGCAGTCGCAGCTGGTAGCCGCGTACCTGGATGTCCCGCTCCTCCAGCACGTTGAGCAGCGCCACCTGGATCCGCTCGGCCAGGTCGGGCAGCTCGTTCACCGCGAAGATGCCCCGGTTGGTACGCGGCACCAGCCCGAAGTGGATGGTCTCGGGGTCGCCGAGCGTACGTCCCTGGGCCAGCCGGACCGGGTCCACGTCGCCGATCAGGTCGCCCACGCTGGTGTCCGGGGTGGCCAGCTTCTCGCCGTAGCGCATCGAGCGGTGCAGCCAGCCGACCGGCAGATCGTCGCCGGCCTCGGCGACCAGCGCCCGCGACGCCGGGGTGACCGGGTGCAGCGGGTGCTCGTTGAGCACCGAGCCGGCGATCACCGGCGTCCACTCGTCCAGCAGCGTCACCAGCGACCGGATCAGCCGGGTCTTGCCCTGGCCCCGCTCGCCGAGCAGCACCATGTCGTGCCCGGCGAGCAACGCCCGCTCCACCTCCGGCAGCACGGTGTCGTCGTACCCGACGATGCCGGCGAACCGCGGCGCGCCGTCGCGCATCCGGGCCCGCAGGTTGTCGCGGAGTTCCTGTTTGACGGTGCGGTAGCGGTGCCCGGCGGCGCGCAGCGCGCCGAGCGTGGCGGGCAGGTCGGCCGGTGGGAGCGGCGGAACAGACGAAGACTCACTCACCCCGCCCACGCTAGCGCGCACCTGCCGCCGTCAGCTTGGCTCGATCATGAATTGTGGGTGGGCCGGTGACGCTGCCGCACGGTCAGGGCTCACCCCGGAGACGGGCCAGTGCGGCGTCCAGGGCGATCTGCTGGGTCCGCTCGCCGTAGGTTTCCGGGTCGACGCAGGCGAGGGCGTTGAGCCCCTCGACGAGGGCCACCAGGCTGGTGGCCGTGTCGGCCGCCTCGGCCGGCCCCAGGTCGGGTCGGGCGGCGTGGACCAGTTCCCGGACCCGGGCGACGAACCGGCGGTTGTAGTCGCGGTGCAGGTCGGCGAGGACCGGATCGGCCAGCGCGGCGGCGAGGAAGCCGACCCAGACCCGGGCCTCCTCCCGCTTCTCCTCGTCGGGTGAGGCCGCCTGGAACAGCACGGCCCGCAGCGCCGTCACCGGGTCATCGGCCGCGGCCTGGGCGGCGTCGGCACGCAGGCCGGTACGCCGGTGCAGCAGTTCGCGGGCGTGCACGAGCAGGGCCTGCTTGTCGGCGAAGGCGTGCAGCACCATGCCGGTGGTGCACCCGGCCCGCTCGGCGACGGCGCGCAGGGTCAGCCCCGGCAGGCCGTGTTCGGCCAGCACCGACCAGGTGGCCGCCGACAGGCGTCGCTGCTGGTCGGCGAGATCACGTCGTCTGGCCATCCGTACCCCTTCCCGGTCGACGGCTCGTACCGTACCGTACGTTACGGTAACGCTCGTTACGGAAAGGTTGGGACTGGTGCTCACCATCGATCGCGAACCCTGGGAGTCGGCCGACGCCACCCGACTGCGCGCCGCCCAACGGGCCGAACTCGACGCCCGCTACGGCTGCGACGACCACGAGCCGGGTGAGGAACCCACGGCCGAGACGGTGAGCGTCTTCCTGATCGCCCGCGACCCGGACGGCACCGCCGTCGGCTGCGGCGGCCTGCGCTTCCTCGCCGCCGGTTCCGCCGAGATCAAACGGATGTACGTCAGTCCGCCGACCCGGGGCACCGGCGTCGCGACCGCCATCCTGCGGGCCCTGGAACAGGCCGCTCACGACGCCGGGGTACGCACCCTGCTGCTGGAGACCGGCACCGCCCAACCCGACGCGATGCGCTTCTACGAACGGGAGGGCTACCGGCGTATCGACAACTTCGGGCCGTACCGGGGCGAGGCTCTCTCCGTCTGCTACGCCCGCGACCTGCCGTGACAGCCCGGTCCGCCGCCCGCCCCCGTGCCGGACGACGGACCGGGCCACCGGTCACCCCTGATGGCAGCGACCGCAGACGCCCCGACGACGCAGGTGGTACGCGTACGTCGCGGCGCCGAGCGCGAGCCCCCACAGCGGGAAGAACATCAGCGGGAGACCCGCCGCGCTGAGCCCTCGACCGGGCTCCCAGAACTCGGGAAGGCTCAGCGCGTTCAGACCGGCGGCGATGGCCAGGACCGCGACCGTCGTCGCCGGGATCACGGCCAACCGCACCGGCACCCGCCGCCCGGCCAGCCCCACCATCCAGCGTGGGAACCGCTCACCCCAACGCTGCACCAGCCCGAGGGTGAGCACCGAGCCGACGGTGGCGAAGGCACCCAGCCCGGCCCCGGCCCAGACCGCGCCGTTGTCCCGCAACTCGGCGAGGTCGTCAGCGGAGAGGCCGAGCGGGATGCCGGCCAGCCAGGCGAACCGGGTCAGCGCGTACCCGACGGGAATCAGCGCCGCCACCCCGACGGCCCACCCGCCCCAGCGGGCGGCAGCCGACGGGGTGGTCCACCCCCGGTCGGTGCCGTCCCGGCCACACCCCACACAGGAGCCGGCGGTACGCCGCTGCCACCCCAGCAGCACCCCGCTCAACAGCACCCCACCGCACATCGCGGCGACGCGAGCGGCCAGCGGCCAGGTGAACACGTCGGCGTAGTCCACCGGTGGCCAGCCGAAGGGCGCGCCGATCAGCAGCATCGGCGCGTACCCGAGCAGGGCCAGCACCTGCACGCCGGGCACCACCACGGCCAGCACGAACGCGACGGCCCAGCCGTAACCGAGCAGCAGCACCCGCAGCGGGCCGGTGGGCGTGGTCCTGCGGCTGACCAGGACCAGCGCGGCCGCGGTGAGCAGCATCGCGGCGAAGAACGGCGGCCCGGCCTCGACGGGGAGCAGCCGGAGCATGGTCGAGTCCAGCTGCGGGTCGTCGGCGCCGAACGGATAGCCGGTGCCGGTGCCGGCCGCCACCAGGGCGAGCAGGCCCCACAGCCCGAGCCAACCGGCGGCGAGGGGGTCGAGCAGGCCGGCACGACCGGTCGTCTCGCGGTTTTCGGAAACGGCTACGTTCGTCATGACCCCAGCCTCGGCCGGGGCGCCCGCCCTGCCCTCCCGTGCGGCGGGGAAACGTCTCCCCCGCGCGCGGGACACCTCAACCGGCCGGCGTGACGAACCCCGACTCGTACGCGGCGATCACCGCCTGGGTGCGGTCACGCACCCCGAGCTTCGTCAGCACGTTGCCGACGTGCGTCTTCACCGTCTCCACACCCACCACGAGTCGGGCGGCGATCTCCGGGTTGGACAGCCCCGCGGCCATCAGCCGCAGCACCTCGGCCTCCCGTTCGGTGAGCCGGGCCGCCCGCAGCCCGTCGGTGTTCCGCCGCCCGTACGCACCGACCAGCCGGCGGATCGCGGCCGGGAAGAGCAGCGACTCACCACGCGCCACCACCCGTACCGCCGCCACCACCTCGGCCGGCCGGGCCCGCTTGAGCAGGAATCCACTCGCACCGGCGCGTAGCGCGTCGTAGACGTACTCGTCATTGGCGAAGGTGGTGATGACCAGTACCCGGGGCGGCTCGGCGGAGGTGGCCAGCAGGTGTCGGGTGGCCTGGATGCCGTCGATCCCGGGCATTCGCACGTCCATCAGCACCACCTGCGGACGGTGCCGGGCAACCAGCGGCGGCACCTCCGACCCGTCCGCGGCCTCCGCGACGACCCGCAGGTCCGGCTGGGCGTCGAGGATGGTCCGCAGCCCGATCCGGACCAGTTCGTCGTCGTCGACGATCAGCACGTCCACGCTCATCCGTCCGCCCCGATCGGCAGTCGCACCCGAACCCGCCACCGTTCTCCCTCCACTCCGGCGGTGACCCGGCCGCCCAGCAACAGCACCCGTTCCCGCATGCCGATCAGCCCCCGCCCACCGCCCGGCGCCGCCGCACCGCCGGACACCGACCGGGCCACCGCGTTGACCAGCTCGATCTCCAGACCGTCCGGCGACACGTCCACCCGTACGGTCACCGGCCCGTGGCCGTGCCGGGCGGCGTTGGTCAACCCCTCCTGCACGATCCGATAACCCTCCCGCGAGACCACCGCCGGCAGGGCGTCCAGCTTGCCGCGACCGCGGCTGTGCACCGACGTGCCGGCCGACCGGGAGTTGGCGATCAGTTCGTCCAGGTCGGACAGGGTCCGCTGGGGAGCGGCGGCGGATGGTTCCCCGGTCTCCCGGAGCAATCCGAGCACGTGGTCGAGATCGTCCATCGCCCGCCGACCGGTCTCCTCGATGGCGGTCAGCGCCCGGCGGACGAACTCCGGGTCGCCGTCGAGCACCTCGCGAGCGGCGCCGGCCTGGAGGGTGGCGACGGTCAGCGCGTGGCCGACCGAGTCGTGCAGTTCCCGAGCCAACCGGTTGCGTTCGGCCAGCCGTGCGGCCCGGGCCTCCAGCGCCGCGATCCGCTCGGCCGACGCCGGTCCCAGCAGCGCGGGGGCCATCGACGCGGCGAGCGCGCCGAGCCCGGCCACGGCGTAACCGAGCGCGGCCAGCACGAGCACCGCGAGCAACGCCAACCAGCCGGTGTCCCCACCGTCGAACGGCCCGAACCGCTCGGCACCGGAGATGCCGACGTCCATCCCGGCCTCGGCGGCGATGAAGGCCAGGGCCATCGGCACCACACTGAACAGTGCGGCCACCACCAGCGCGCCGCTGGTCAGGTGCAGTCCGATCCAGAGCGCGGCGCGCAGCCGGGTCTCCCGGTCCAGTCGGTGACCGGGCATCGGCTCGGGCACGTCGACGCCGAGCAGCCCACGAACCGCGGCGATCTCCAGCGCCCGGCTACCGCCCAGGAAGATCGGTACGACGGCGATGGTGGCCGCCGGCACCAGCAGCACCAGGACCAGCAGCCGGGGCGGCCCGGGGTTGGTGAACAGCTGGGCGAAAGCCACCCCGAGCAACCCGTACGGCAGCGCGAGCACCCCACCGAGCAGCAGGAACACGCCGCGCCGCCAGGTGGAGCCGGCGACCAACGGACGCAGCGGCGCGGGACAGTCCATCGCCCTATGATGCCGATGCCCCGCCGGCCGGTCACCACGACCTGGGACACGACGGACCCTCAGCCGCGCGTGCGGGACCTGATCAGCCTCGGTACGGCCGCGAGCCCGGTGACCGGGCGGAACGCCCGGGCCGCGTTGACAAGTGCCGCGTACTCGTCGTCGGTCAGATCGATCTCGGCGGCGGCGACGTTGCGTTCCAACTGTTCCACACTCGACGCACCGGGGATGGCCACCACGTTCGGGTGACGCAGCACGTACGCCAGGGCGATCTGGCTCGGCGTCGCGTCGTGCGCGGCGGCCACCTGCCGCAGCGTCTCGATCAACGCGCCGCCACGTTCCAGGTTCTCCGGCAGGAAGTACGGGTTGGCCCGGCGGATCGCGCCGACCGGCGGATGGTTCGCGTCGTACCGCCCGGACAGGAAGCCCTGCGCCAGCGGGCTGTACGCGATGACCAGCCGACCGGCCTGTTCGGCGTACCGGAGCAGATCCTCCTCCGGCTTGCGGTCCAGCATGCTGTAGCGGACCTGGTTGCTGAGCACCCGCCGGCCCAGTGCCGCCTCCGCCACCTGCCAGCGGCGCAGGCTGTAGTTGCTCACCCCGACCTCGGCGACCAGGCCGATCTCCTGCAACACGCGCATCCCGCGCATGGTCCGGTGGTCGCTGACCACCGGATTGGGCTGGTGCACCTGGTACAGATCGATGGCGGTGACCCCGAGCCGGGCCGCCGAGGCCACTGCCCGCTGCTGCACCACCGACGCGACCGGCAGCACCGGCAGGATCTTGGTGGCGATGGCGACCTTGTCCCGGTCGGCGGCCAGTGCCGCGCCGAGGAGCCGTTCACTGCGACCGAATCCGTAGATCTCGGCGGTGTCGAAGAGGGTCACGCCCAGCTCGACGGCGCGCCGGACGATGGTCGCCGCCAGCCGCTCATAGTCGGGGCCGTATCCCCACTCCCGCGAACCGAACTGCCACGTACCGAGACCGATCCTGGACAGAGGCTTCGCGGTGTCGAGCCGCACGTAACGCATACGTCGACGCTACCCGTTGCGGCGCACCACGGCCGCAGCTCAGGCCAGCGACCGTACCTCGGGATATGGTCATGATCGTGACTTACCTCGCCGCCGACACGCGCTATGACCAGATGACCTACCGGCGCAGCGGAGCCAGTGGGCTTCGGCTGCCCGCGATCTCGCTCGGCCTGTGGCACAACTTCGGGCCGGACCGCCCGTTCGAGCGCCAGCGGGACATCGTCCGACGCGCCTTCGATCTCGGCGTCACCCACTTCGACCTGGCCAACAACTACGGTCCACCGCCCGGCTCCGCGGAGGAGAACTTCGGCCGGATGCTCGCCGGCGACCTCAAGCCGTACCGCGACGAGTTGATCATCTCGAGCAAGGCCGGCTATCTGATGTGGCCCGGGCCGTACGGTGAGTGGGGTTCCCGCAAGAATCTGATCGCCTCACTCGATCAGTCGCTGCGCCGGCTCGGCCTGGACTACGTCGACATCTTCTACAGCCACCGGTACGACCCGGACACGCCGCTGGAGGAGACGATGGGCGCTCTCGACGCCGCCGTCCGCTCCGGCAAGGCCCTCTACGTCGGCATCTCCAACTACACCTCCGAGCAGACCGAGCGGGCCGCGGCGATCCTGCGCGACCTGGGCACCCCGTTGCTGATCAACCAGCCGGCGTACTCGATGTTCAACCGGTGGACCGAGCAGGACGGGCTGCTCGACACGCTGGAGCGGGTCGGCGCCGGCTGCATCGCCTACAGCCCGCTGGCCCAGGGCCTGCTCACCGACCGCTACCTCGACGGCATCCCGACCGACTCCCGGGTGCGCACCAGCGTCTTCCTCGACGAGAGCGACGTGAGTGAGCAGCGGCTGGCCACCATCCGTGGACTGGCCGCCATCGCCGAGCGCCGGGGCCAGTCCCTCGCCCAGCTCGCGCTCGCCTGGGCGCTGCGCGACCCCCGGATGACCAGCCTCATCATCGGCGCCAGCAGCGTTTCCCAGTTGGAGGCGAACATCGCGGCCGTGGACAACCTCGACCTGACCACCGAGGAACTGGCCGACATCGACGCCCGGTTGAGCTGACCGGCCGAGGACGCCGCCCCCGGCCGGTGTCCGGCTCTAGCGTGAAGGTGGAGGTGGGCCATGCGAGTGACAGTGTTCAGCACCAAGCCGTACGACCGGACGTTCCTCAGCGAGGCGAACGCCGCGGCCGGTCACGAGTTGACCTTCCTGGAACCTCGGCTCACCGCGCAGACCGCCCGGCTGGCCGAGGGGTCGGACGCGGTCTGCGCCTTCGTCAACGACGACCTCTGCGCCGAAGTGCTCGGCCAGCTCGCCGACGTCGGCGTCCGGGTGGTGGCGTTGCGCTCGGCCGGCTTCAACAACGTCGACCTGGTCGCCGCCCGCAAACTGGGGCTGACCGTGGTACGGGTGCCGGAGTACTCACCGCACGCGGTGGCCGAGCACACCGCCGGCCTGATCCTCTCGCTGAATCGTAAGATCCACCGCGCCTACAACCGGGTACGCGAACACAACTTCGCCCTCGCCGGTCTGCTCGGCTTCGACCTGCACGGCCGTACGGTCGGCATTGTCGGCACCGGGCGGATCGGCGTCTGCGTCGCCCAGATCATGGCGGGTTTCGGTTGCCGGGTGCTGGCCAGCGACCCGTACCCGAACGAGGCGGCCGTCGCCGCCGGGGTGGAGTACGTCCCGCTGGAGCGGCTGCTCGCCGAGTCGCACATCGTCACCCTGCACTGCCCGCTCACCCCGGACACCCGGCACCTGATCGACGCCGACCGGATCGCCCTGTGCCGCGAGGGCGTCATGTTGATCAACACCGGCCGCGGGGCGCTGGTGGACACCCGGGCCGTGATCGACGGGCTCAAGAGCGGCCGGATCGGCTACCTCGGCCTCGACGTGTACGAGGAGGAGAGTGACCTGTTCTTCGAGGACCGCTCCGAACGGGTCCTCGGCGACGACGACTTCGCCCGACTCACCACCTTCCCCAACGTGCTGATCACCGGCCACCAGGCGTTCTTCACCGAGGACGGCCTGCACAACATCGCCGAGACCACCCTCACCAACCTGACCACCGTGCAGAACGACGGCCCCGACGCCGTCCCCACCCCCGCCCGCATCTGCTGATCCACCCCCACCCCACCCGCCCCGCGATCTTGCACTTTCGGTCGCCGAAATGCCGGACAACAACGGATCTGCCCCGACAGAAAGTGCAAGATCGGGGAGTTCGGAGCGGCACGGCTGTTGCGGGGTCGGGGTGGGGGTCGGGGTGGCGGCTCGGCGGAACGGTGAGTGATCTGTCCGAAACTAACCGTAGAGGTGTCGATGGACAGACAAACCCGAGAGTGGATCAAACTGGTCGATATAGCTTGCCCCTCGGAAGCGTCCAGCTTCGATGAGGAGGGCTCTCGTGACGTCCGTACCGACCAGCCGAACCCGAGCGGGGATCGTCCTCGCGATCGGGATCACCACCGTCCTGACGGCGACGCTCGCCGCCGCGCCGGCCACCGCCGCACCGACCGCCGAGGCTCCGACCACCGCCGCCCGCACCGGGGCGCACGGCGCGGTCGCCGACTCGGGCACCGTACCCGCCGCCGCCGCGCTGCCCACCGTGCAACGTGGCCTCGACGGAGTACGGGGTTCCGGCACCTCCGGATCGGTCGGCACCGGCAAGGCCGGGCCGGGAGGCAGCCGGTTCGACACCGGTGCCCGTCCCGCGGCCACCGACGGCGACTCGATCGGCATCCAGAGCGTCATCGGCACCGACAACCGGGTCCGGGTCGACCCGACCACCGTCTTCCCGTCCAGCGCCATCGTCCAGATCGTCCGCACCACGAACGGCACCACCTGGGGCTGCACCGGCTGGCTCTACGGTCCGAGCATCATCGCCACCGCCGGGCACTGCGTGCACCCGGGTGGCGGCCAGAACGGCGGCGGTGGCAACAACTTCTACCCGCGCGGAGACTTCCAGATCATCCCGGGCCGCAACGGGACGTCGACGCCGTACGGCACCTGCACGGCCACCCAACTGCTGTCGGTCAACGGCTGGACCCAGAACGGCGACGAGACGTACGACTACGGGGCCATCCGGCTGAGCTGCGCCGCCGGCAACAGCACCGGCTGGTTCGGCATGTGGTGGCAGAGCGCCTCGCTGACCGGCACCGCGACCACCGTCAGCGGTTACCCGTGCGACAAGACCTTCGGCCAGCAGTGGCGGCACGCCGGGCAGACCGTCGCGGTCACCCACGCCCGGCAGGTGTTCTACCAGAACGACACCTTCGGCTGCCAGAGCGGCAGCCCGGTCTACCAGACCCGGGCCGCCGGCAGCTCGTACTGCACCGGGCAGTGCGTGATGGCGATCCACGCGTACGGCCTGCACGGCTCCTCGCCGCACTCCACCAACAACCACGGCACCCGCATCACCGAGAGCGTCTTCAACAATCTGATCACCTGGCGTAACAGCTGACCCGAGTTGTCCCGTGCGGGTGGGTGTGCGTACTGCCGCCCACCCGCACGGAACCGACGGCATCCCGAGCACGTCCCAGCTACTGTCCGTCATCACACGTGAGGGAGCAGTCATGAGCAGGACGCGTCTCGGGGTGCTCGCCCTGCTGATCGCCGTGCCGTTGCTGATCGGGGCGAGCCTGCTGGCCTTCGGCGGCGACGAACCCGTCTCGGACGACGGGCCGCCCCCGCCGCCGGGCAGCACCAGCCCGACCGGAACCGTGACCGGCACCGTCACCACCCCGGCGGGCGAGCCGGTACGCCAGGCGTCCGTGCAGGTCACCGCCCTCGACGAGCCCGCGCCGGCGATCCCCGAGATCGGCGTCCTCACCGGAGACGCCGGCCGCTACGAGTGGCGGCTCCCGCCGGGTCGGTACGAGATCACCGTGCGCACCGGCGAACGGAACAGCGCCCCGCAGACCGCGACGGTGACCGCCGATCAGGTCACCCGACTCGACTTCACCCTCCCCTGAGCGGGCCCCTCAGACGAGATCTACCAGTCATCGCTGACCTGCCGAGATAACGCTCTCACGAATAACGCTGGAGTGCTTGACGCGCCCGTGACACAACCGTAACGATGTATGTACATGCCTCACGCTCGCACCGGCGACGGCGCGTTGAGCGGGCCGCGAGCATGCTCGGCTCCACCACCTCCACCCCACCAGGCGTGATCGGCGCACGCCGTCCTCGAAGGGACCCAACGTGCGCAGATCTCTGAGATCGTGGCTCGGCGCCGTACTGAGCGCGATACTCGTGGCCGGCGGCATCGTCGCCGTGCCACCCGCGGCCAGCGCCGCACCGTTCACCGTGCTGGTCTTCAGCAAGACCGCCGGATTCCGGCACGGATCAATCGTCCCCGGCATCGCCGCCATCCAGCAGCTCGGCGCGGCCAACGGGTTCACCGTCGAGACCACCGAGGACGCGGCCCAGTTCACCGACGCCAACCTGGACCGGTTCGCCGCGGTGATCTGGCTGTCCACCACCGGCGACGTACTCAACGCCAGCCAGCAGGCCGCGTTCGAGCGGTACATCCAGGACGGTGGCGGGTACGTGGGCGTGCACGCCGCCGCCGACACCGAGTACGAGTGGTCCTGGTACGGCGGGCTGGTCGGGGCGTACTTCGCCTCGCATCCGGCCAACCAGACCGCGACCATCAAGGTCGCCGACCAGGTGCACCCGTCCACCGCCTCGCTGCCGCAGCGCTGGACCCGGTTGGACGAGTGGTACAACTACCGCACCAACCCCCGGGGCAGCGTGCACGTGCTCGCCACCCTGGACGAGAGCACCTACAGCGGCGGGGGCAACGGGTACGACCACCCGATCTCCTGGTGCCACAACTACTCCGGCGGCCGGGCCTGGTACACCGGCCTCGGGCACACCGACGAGTCGTACGCCGAGCCGAACTTCCGGGCCCACCTGCTCGGCGGCATCATGAGCGCGGCCGGCGCGGCCGAGGCCGACTGCGGCCCCACGGTGACCAGCAATTTCCAGCAGGTCGAGCTGGCGAAGGGCGCGGCCGAGACGGGCGAGCCGATGAGCCTCACCGTGCTGCCGGACCGGGGCGTGTTCCACACCTCCCGCAACGGCGTCATCCGGCACACCGACGCGGCCGGCAACACCAAGGTCGCCGCCACACTGCCGGTCTACACCGGCGACGAGGAGGGCCTGCAGGGCATCAAGGTCGACCCGAACTTCGCCACCAACCGCTGGGTGTACGTGTTCTACGCGCCACCGCTGGACACCCCCGGTGGCGGAGCACCGGCCACCGGTACGCCGGCGGACTTCGCCCGGTGGGACGGCGTCAACCGGCTGTCCCGGTTCACCGCCAACGCGGACAACACCATCAACCTGGCCAGCGAGACGTTGATCCTGGACGTGCCGACCAGCCGGGGCATGTGCTGTCACGTCGGCGGCGACATGGACTTCGACGCGGCCGGCAACCTGTACCTGTCCACCGGCGACGACACCAACCCGTTCGAGTCGAGCGGCTTCACCCCGATCGACGAGCGGGCCGGCCGCAACCCGGCCTTCGACGCCCAGCGCACCGCAGGCAACACCAACGACCTGCGCGGCAAGGTGCTGCGGATCAGGCCGAGCGCGGCCGGCGGGTACACCATCCCGGCGGGGAACATGTTCGCGCCGGGCACCGCGCGGACCCGGCCGGAGATCTACGCGATGGGCTTCCGGAACCCGTTCCGGATGAGCGTGGACAAGGAGACCGGCGTCGTCTACCTGGGCGACTACGGTCCGGACGCGGGCACCGCCGACCCGAACCGGGGCCCGGCGGGCAACGTGGAGTTCGCCCGGATCGACCGGCCCGGCTTCTACGGTTGGCCCTATTGCACCGCCCGCAACGACGCGTACAACGACTACACCTTCCCGTCCGGCCCGTCCGGACCGAAGTTCGACTGCGCCAACGGGCCGGTGAACAACTCGCCGAACAACACCGGTCTCACCCAGTTGCCGCCGGCCGTCCCGGCCTGGCTGCCGTACGGCGGATCCGGGTCCCCGCCGGAGTTCACCGGTGGTGGTCTGTCCCCGATGGGCGGTCCGGTGTACCGGTTCGACCCGGACAGCACCTCAGCCGTGGCGTTTCCGGAGTACTACGACGGGACGTACTTCGCAGGTGAGTTCGGCCGCCGCTGGATCAAGAACATCAAGCTCGACCCGGCCGGCCAGCCGTTGAAGATCAACCCGTTCCCGTGGACCGGCACCCAGGTCATGGACATGGAGTTCGGCCCGGACGGCGCGCTCTACGTCCTCGACTACGGCACCGGCTGGTTCAACGGCGACGCCAACTCGGCCCTCTACCGGATCGAGTACGCCCGCGAGGGCAGAGCCCCCCGTGCGGTCGTCTCGGCCACCCCGACCAGCGGCGTCGCACCGCTGACCGTGCGGTTCTCGTCGACCGGCACGCTCGACCCGGACGGCGACCCGTTCACCTACGCCTGGGACTTCGACCGCAACGGCACCACCGACTCGACCGCGGCGAACCCGACGTTCACCTACACCACCAACGGCACCTTCACCCCGACCCTGACCGTCCGGGACAGCACCGGCAAGGTCGGAACCGCGAGCACCGTCATCACGGTCGGCAACAGCGCGCCGGTGGTCACCGTGAACACGCCGTTGCACGGGTCCACGTTCACCTTCGGCGACGCCGTACCGTTCAGCGTCACGGTCACCGACGCGCAGGACGGCCCGATCGACTGCGCCCGGGTGAAGGTGAACTACGTCCTCGGCCACGACTCGCACGGTCACCAGATCAGCAGCGTGCAGGGCTGCTCCGGGGTCATCCAGACCTCGGTCGACGGCGAGCACGACACCGCGGCGAACATCTTCGGCATCATCGACGCCGAGTACACCGACCTCGGTGGCGCCGGCCAGCCCCCGCTCACCACGCACACCCAGGCCGTCCTCCAACCACGGGTACGCCAGGCCGAGCACTTCGGCGACTCGTCCGGCATCCAGGTCGTCACCCCGGGCAGCGCCCACGGCGGCGCGGCGATCGGGTACGTCGACAACAACGACTGGATCTCGTTCCACCCGTACAACCTGACCGGCATCCAGTCGTTCAGCGCCCGGGTCGGTGCCCCGGCGGGCGGCGGCGGCACCCTCGAACTGCGGGTCGACTCCCCCACCGGACCGCTGGTCGGCCAGGCGACGGTGGTGCCGACCGGTGGGTACGCCACATTCGCCACGGTCACCGGCGCGATCACCGCACCGACCGGTACCCGCACCCTGTTCCTGGTCTTCAAGGGCACCGGACCGTACTTCGACATCGACGAGTTCACCCTCTCGACCGGCCCCGGCGGCGGCCCCGGACCCGGCCCGGAACCGGGCGCCAACCTGGCCCGGGGCAAGCCGGCCCGCGCCTCAAGCGTGCAGGACGCCTTCGTCGCCGCCAACGCGTTCGACGGCGCGCTCGGCACCAGGTGGGCCAGCGCGTTCAGCGACCCACAGTGGATCGACGTGGACCTCGGTGCCACGTACGCCATCAACCGGGTCAAGCTGACCTGGGAGGCGGCGTACGGCAGCGGGTACCAGATCCAGACCTCGCCGGACGGGGTCAACTTCACCACCATCCGCACGGTGACCGGCGGCGACGGCGGCGTGGACGACCTCACCGGGCTGACCGGCTCCGGCCGGTACGTGCGGCTCACCGGCACCACCCGGGGCACCGGCTGGGGCTACTCCCTGTTCGAGTTCGAGGTGTACGGCGGCGCCGGCGGGCCACAGCCGGGCACCAACCTGCTGTTGAACAAGCCGACGCTGACGTCCAGCAGCGAGGGAGCCGGCATGTCCGGCGCCCAGGCGGTGGACGGCAGCCTCACCACCCGCTGGTCGTCGGCGTTCTCCGACCCGCAGTGGATCCGGGTCGACCTCGGCAGCCCGACCGCGATCGGCCGGGTCAAGCTGAGCTGGGAGGCGGCGTACAGCAGTTCGTACCGCATCCAGACCTCGAACGACGGCACCACCTGGGTCGACGTGAAGACGGTGACCGGGGCCGACGGCGGGGTGGACGAGCACACCGCGCTCGGTGCCAATGGCCGCTACCTGCGGATCTACGGCACCGCCCGAGGCACCGCGTGGGGTCACTCGCTCTGGGAACTGGAGGCGTACGCCAGCTGAATCGCACCACCACCGACGTGGCCGGCACGGGCAACCCGTGCCGGCCATGTCATGTCGGTCCCTGACGAGGCACTACCCTTCGCCGCCGAGGCTCTTCGGAAGCGGGAACTGCCGTTACGTTCCGGCCCCGGGATAGAGGGTAGGAGCCATGCAGCTGGCGAAGATCAGTGCGAGCACCCAGTCGAGGTTCGACGGCAGACACAACCGGACCAGGAAGCCCGGCCGCCGCCGGACCGGCCGCGGATCACGACGGCGGGGAGGCCCGAGGCGGCGATCCAGATCCGGTGTGAAGTACTGCGACAGCGCCCACTTGAGCCCACTCACCGTCGCCATTCCCAGCGCGAACATGCCCACGGTCACGGCGACCGTCATGACTGCCTCGTGCCCGGGATTGCTGGCGGTGGGATCCGAGCGCAGCAGCGACGCGACGCTGTACACCGCCAGCGGGACCATGCTCAGCCCGAACCACGCCTGGAAGCGGAAGAGGTTCGCCATCTCGGCGTCCCCACCGGAGGGCGGCCAGTCCCGGGCATGGCCGCGCACCTCCTCCTCCGTCCAGACAAACCGCTTGTCCCGATTGGCCAGACGCACCAGCAGCGGCGCGACCAGGACGACGAGCGGCCGTCCCAGGTCCCGCAACTGCCGGCGCGCCGGCCCACGCTCGTGCGTGAGATCGTCATCCGTCAGCACAGCAACCAGCCACCCGGCACCTCGAGATTCTGGCACCCGCCACCGCGCGCGAGGGTCGACGGGGCACCCGGTGCCGGCGGCGCGGAGGGTGGCCGGCCGCTTCCGTCGGCCGGTCAGGGATAGGCGCTCGGTGCCGTCCAACTGGCAAAGATCAGTGCGAGTACCCAGTCCAGAGTTGGCTGGAAGGCACAGCCACACCAGGAACCCGGCCGCCGCGTGCGCGGCCGAGGATCCCGCCTGCGGGTGGCCCGCGACGCTCGGTGAGCGTTGCTATGTGGAGGCTCTCAGGGGCTCGAGGGCGGCCAGGATGAGGTCGAGGCCGAAGATGAACTCCTCTGCCGGGTCGTAGCCGGCAGCGACGAGCGCTGCGGCGGACTCGTTGAGGTAGGGGAACTCGTCAGGAGGAAGCTGCGGCAGGTAGACGTCCTCGGCCATGTCCGCGAACTCATCGGCGGTGTCGAACGGCAGGCTGCTTTCCTGCAGGGCGAAACCGTAGACGTAGACGTCGAGCAACCAGTTGGCGTGCGTCGCCATCAGAACCGAGAAGCCAGCCCTGCGCAGGCAGGCGGTGACCGCTTCACGGTGGCGCAGGTGCGCGGGCCCCGGCGATGTCCGCGACTCCATCAGGCCGATCGCCCACGGGTGGCGTGCGAGAACCTGGCGGGCGGATACCGACCGCTGTCGCATCGCCGACTGCCAGTCGGTCTCGTCGGGCGGGAACTCGATCTCCTCGAACACATTGTCGATCATGGCGTCCAGCAGCTCCTCCTTGTTCGCTACGTAGTAGTAGAGCGACATCGCGCCCGCGCCGAGCGCGCCGGCCAGCCGGCGCATGCTCAGCGCGTGGACCCCCTCGCGGTCGGCGATCCGGATGGCCTCGATCACCACCCGTTGCTTACTCAGCCCCACGTCGGGCGCGACCTGGCGCTTCTTCTTCCCGGACACGGGTCTCCTCACTCGCTCGCACGGCTTGACAATCGCCAAGCATACGATCATCGTACGGTGTACCAAACTGTAGTACGCTGTACGACGTACGGTGTACGAACTAACGAAACAAACCCTCGAACCCGCTCGACAACCCGCCGGTCATCCGACCGCGACGAAGGAGTGAGAGATGGGATCACCGAAGAACACCGCCACCACGCCAGCCCGCAGTTGGTTCGTCCGAGGCCGGCTCGTCGGTGCCGCAGCGATCGCGTTCGCGGTGTTGGTGGTGACAGAGAACGTGTTGTTTGCGGTAACGGGCGCGCTGCCCTACGGCGCTCCGATCGAGGAAGTGCTGGCCTACTACGCGGCCAACCGCGACGCGGTCGCGACTGTGTCCGCTCTGGTAGCCCTGTACCTACCGCTGCTGCTCGTGTTCGTGACGGGCCTGCACGGCCTCGTGGAGCGGCGCGGCGCAGCGGGCACCGACTGGTCGCGCCTTGCCTCGGCCGCTGGCGCAACGCTGTCGGCCATCTTCGTGCTTGTCAACGTCCTGCAGATCGGGCTCGCGCTCTCCGCCAGCGCGCTCGCCGAGCCGACGCCCGCGTTCCGGCTCGTCTGGCAGATTCACGCAGCGGCGTTCGCGCTGGCGCTACCGATGCTCGGCACCACCTGCATCGGCTCGGCCCTCGCCACACACGCGAGCGGGCTGACTCCGGCTTGGCAGCGCCTGCTGGGCATGGCGGGCGGGAGCCTGCTGCTCGCTGCGGGGCTGGGCAACCTCGCGATCGCCGACGGCTCGCCGCTGATCTTCGTCGGGCTCCTAGGGTTCGTCGCCTGGCTCGTCTGGCTGCTCGCGACCGGCGTGCGCCTCGTCCGGTCGTGACCGAGATGAGAGCGGCGCCGAGGTCGGGCGAGGACTCCGTGGAGAGCCGCCCGGGGATGGCAGCCACAGCCTCGATCAGGCCCGCCGGCAGTATCACAGCGAAACGCCTGCTGAAGAGCGGTACCAGGCCCGATCTGCCGCCCGTCATCGAGCAGCAGTGTGGGGCGGTCGTGTGAGCACACCTGTGAACACGATGATCAGAAAATCGGCATTGGCCGATGACCAATGCCGATTGAACTGAGCAAACAAGGGTGGAGCCGAGGGGACTCGAACCCCTGACCCCCACACTGCCAGTGTGGTGCGCTACCAGCTGCGCCACGGCCCCTTGTTGTCGCACCCGGTCGCCCGGGCACGGGAAGAACTATACACACGCCCGTCGGCATGGTCATCTCGCGGGGGTGCCCGCCGACGTCGTCAGTTCAGCGCCACGTCGGGCGGGAAGTACGCGACCGCTGCCATCATGCCGCCCTGGCGGCGCAGCACCATCGGCCACAGGTCGTCGGGCCGGTCGACGAACGCGTCACCGGGGAGCGCGTCGAGCACGAACCAGGAGCCGTCCTCGATCTCCTGCTCCAGTTGGCCGCTACCCCAGCCCGCGTACCCGGCGAAGACCCGGATGCTCTGCACGTTCTCCCGTAGCCGCTGCGGGTCGACCGACAGGTCGAGCGTGCCGACCGCGCCGGAAACCTGGTGGAAGCCTTTGAGGCGGCGCACCGGCGACCGCAGCCGGGCCAGGCAGATGGCGGAGTCGGGCTGCACGGGGCCGCCCTCGAACAGCACCGCCGGATGGCGCGCCAGGTCGCCCCAGTCGCGCAGCACGTCCGCCACCGGCACCTCGGTGGCCCGGTTCAGCACCACACCGAGCGCACCACCGGGCTCGTGCGCGACCAGCAGCACGACGGTACGGTCGAAGTTCGGGTCCTTCAGCGCCGGTGTCGCCACCAGCAGCTTCCCGGTCATCGACTCCGTCGCCTGCCCGCCGATCGCCTGCCCCTCTCCCTGCATCACGCGTACCCGTCAGTCGCGCACGGGGAGGCGGAACCGGTGACACTCGTCGACGGTGGGCCCAACCGGTGACATCCGCGCTGTCATCGCCATGCCTGGCACCATAGCTTGCGCCCCCGATCCAGGCGAAGGCCTGACAGTCGGGTGATCGACAGACGGTCGGCGGGGCCGGGCAACCCGTCACCACCTGACCCGCAAATGGTCGGTGCGGTAGGAAACTCAGCTGGGAGCAGCGGCGAAATGCCCTTTACTCCCGAGTCACCCCGATACATTCAGAAGCGATGGCAACGGTCCGCGACACCACCTACGACCTGCTCCGGGCCCTGGGCCTGACCACCGTCTTCGGCAACCCCGGCTCCACCGAGGAGCCGTTCCTGCACGCCTTTCCGGACGACTTCCACTACGTGCTCGCACTGCACGAGGCGTCGGCGGTGGGCATGGCCGACGGCTACGCGCAGGTCACCGGGGCACCGGCGCATGTCAACCTGCACACCGCGCCGGGCACCGGCAACGCCATGGGCAACATCGTCACCGCCTGGCACAACCGGACCCCGCTGATCGTCACCGCGGGACAGCAGACCCGGGAGATGCTGCTGCTCGAACCCCGCCTGACCGCCCGTCACCCCACCGAACTGCCCCAGCCCTACGTCAAGTGGGCCCACGAGCCGGTCCGGGCCCAGGACGTCCCGGCGGCGCTCATGCGGGCGTACGCGACCGCGATCCAACCCCCGACCGGGCCCGTCTTCCTCTCGTTGCCGCTGGACGACTGGGCCCAGCCGGCCGACCCGCCGCCGCAGGCCCGCACGGTGGCCACCCGGTTCGCTCCCGATCCCGAGCGGCTACGTCAGTTCGCCGCGGCGCTGGCGACGAGTCGGTCACCGGCCCTGGTGTACGGCGCCGCCGTGGACCGGGCCGGCGCGTGGGAGGCCGGTGTCGCCCTCGCGGAGCGGCTGATCGCCCCGGTCTGGTCGGCGCCCGCACCCGAGCGGACCGCCTTCCCGGAGAATCATCCGCATTTCCGGGGCGTGCTGCCGTTCGCGATCGGCCCGTTGGCCGACCAGCTTCGCGGGCACGACACCGTGCTGGTGGTCGGCGCCCCGGTGTTCCGGTACTACCCACACGTGCCCGGTGAGACGCTGCCGGACGGTGCCCGGCTGCTGCATGTCACCGACGACCCCGAGGAGGCGGCCCGGGCCCCGGTCGGGGACAGCCTCCTCGGTGACGCCGGGCTCACCCTCGCCGCGCTGGCCGACCTGGTGCCACCGGCCGACCGGCCAGCCCCACCCGCCCGGCCCGCGCCGCCGCCGGTGGAGGACTCCTCTCCGCTCAGCGCCGACGGACTCTTCGCCGCGCTGGCCCGGCACTGGCCCGCCGACGGGGTGCTGGTGCAGGAGTCCCCGTCGAACCTTTCGGCGCTGCGGCGCCGCCTGCGCTTCGACACTGCCGGGTCGTACTTCACGATGGCCAGCGGTGGTCTCGGGTACGGCCTGCCGGCGGCCGTCGGCATCGCGCTGGCCCAGCGGGACACCGGTCGCCACCGGCCGGTGATCGCGGTGATCGGCGACGGCTCGTTCCACTACTCGGTCCAGGCGCTCTGGACCGCCAGCCAGTTGCGGTTGCCGTTGGCCGTCGTCGTACCGGTCAACCAGCAGTACGCGATCCTCAAGGCGTTTGCGGAACTCAAGCAGACGCCGGGCGTACCCGGGCTGGACCTGCCCGGCATCGACGTCACGGCGATAGCCCGCGGCTACGGGTGCGCCACCACCGTCGCCGACGATCCCGACCAACTCGGCGAGGCACTGGCCACGGCGCTGCGGGCCGACGGGCCGACGGTGCTGCCGGTGCCGATCCGCACCGACGTGCCGCCGATTCTCTGAACCTGGTGGGCAGCGGGGGGCAGGACGGCCCCGGCCGACGCCACCCCGGGACCGGATGACGTCAGCTGGCGGTGAAGCGCAGCGGCGCCGCGCTGACCACGTCGAGGACCGGTCGGTCCGCCAACGGTGCCCGCAGCGTCACGGTGACCGGTTCCAGCCTGAGCATGTCGTCGCAGACTCCGGTGCTCCGCACCACTGTGCCACCGACCACGACCACGTGATCGTGCTCCTGCACCAGTGGAGTGATCCCGGTGTCGCAGCTACCGACGCCGAGCCGGAAGTTCAACGTCGTACCGTCGGCGGACTCGACGTCCTGCGCGCTGACCAGATTCTGCGGCGCGGGCGCGGACGGTACGACCGGTTCGGGCAGGGCGCCCACGGCGTCGGATGCCACCGCGAGCCGGGCCACCACGGCGTCGATCTCCTCGACGGTGAACAGCCACGCCGGCACCCGCGCCTCACCCCGGCTGGTCCGCACCGGGGCGGCGCCCAGCTCGACACCGGTGACGGTGAGCGGGATGCAGGCGGCCTGCGGGCCGCTGCTCACCGGGGCGTCCGGCCCGTCCGGTGGGTTGGCCGGCGGCGGCGTGCCCGGGTCCTTCGGCCGCCCGGGACACGGTGGCGGGTCGCTCTGGTCGATCTGCTGGTACGCCTCGGCCGCGCTGACCAGTGGTACCCGGAGTTCCCCGTCCGGGAAGCGGACGGTGCCGTCGGCCGGCCGCCCCGGCGGCAACGGCACCTGCTGCCGGTACCAGCCGGCGTGGAAGGCGAGTTTGGTCTCCTCGGTGAACGCGGGCTCACCGACGAGCACCGTGGGCTCCTGGAGCGGCACGTAGCCGTCGCTCCACGCCGCGCCTGGGCGCCACGCCTGCGCGACCGCCGTGGCACGCTGCTCGAACGCCTGGTGCCGGTCACTCGGGATTCCCGGGCCGGTCGGTTCGCTGCCCGCCGGGGCGCAACCGGCGGCCATCATCAGCAGTGGCAGACCCAACAGGGCGAGGACACGACGCATAACGACTTCGACGGCAGTGCCCGCCGGCTGGTTCCCGTGCCCCGCAATGCCGGCCGTCGCCTTGCCCGGCGATCGTCTTACCCGGCGGTCGTCTTGCCCGGCCGCCGCGTCGCCCGGCGACTCCGTCGCCGGGTACCGCTGACGTCGGCCGACCGGGGCGAGCGGGCAAAAGACTGCGCGCCCCGGTCGGGTGACCGGGGCGCGCAGTCAGGTGGTGGAGGTGCCGGGAATCGAACCCGGGTCCTTCGCCGCCTTGTCAGGGCTTCTCCGAGCGCAGCTCGCTGTGCCTCTACTCGGCCCCTCCGATCACGCGAGCGAGTCGGTGTGACGGGCCCAGTCGCTGATTGATCTCGCCGCACGGACCCCGCGACCGGGTCCGGTTGGCCAGCCTTCTAGCTGATGCCGGCTAACTGGGTCGAAGGCGCTCCCAGGCCGACAGACTTGCTACTCGCCTCAGGCGGCGAGAGCGAAGTCAGCGCGATTGTTCTTGGCGCTTATTGGTTTCCGACGAACGATTCTCGAGACGACGTCGGCTTCCTCGGCTCGCTTCCCCTGCCGCAACGTACGAAGTCGAAACCAGTCACCCCCTCGACAGGCCGCCGATCTCCGGCGGCTCCGACAAGCGTAACGCCTGCCGCAACCGGAATCATCCCGAGCCCGGAGCGACGCACCGGGCGGGAAATTCCGGACAAATCAGTCGTTCATCCCTTTGCCTCGCCGCCCCACCGCGCGTTGGATCTCCCGGTCGGCGTCCCGTTTGGCGAGGTCCTGGCGCTTGTCGTAGGCCTTCTTGCCCTTGGCCAGGCCTATCTCCACCTTGGCCCAACCGTCGGAGAAGTAGACCTGCAGTGGCACCAGGGTCAGCCCGCTCTCCCGGAGCTTGCCGATCAGCCGGTCGATCTCCAGCCGCTTGAGCAGCAGTTTGCGGGTGCGTCGGGGCTCGTGGTTCGTCCAGGTGCCCTGCACGTACTCGGGGATGTGCATGCTGTGCAGATAGAGCTCGCCGTCCCGTTCCTGCGCGAACGCGTCGACAAGCGAGGCCCGTCCGGCCCGCAACGACTTCACTTCGGTGCCGGTCAACGCCATGCCCGCCTCGTACGTGTCGAGGATGGCGTAGTCGTGACGCGCCTTCTTGTTGGAGGCGACGACCTTGCGCCCCTTCTCCCGTGGCATCGCCGCGCCACCTCCTTTCGCTGTCGCCCGTGGCCGACCTGGCCGGCTGCCGAGCGGAGATCATGCTACCCGAACGACAAGGGCCCTCCCGCGCCGTTTATTCCGGCGTGGAAGGGCCCTCGGGCGGCGAACTAGACCCGCAGGTAGAAACGGAGGGTGACCCAGGCGGTGACCGCGCTGATCAGGCCACCGACGCCGGCCATCACCGGGAAGGTCAGGAACACCTCGCCCCAACTCACCGGCGCGAAGAGCCCTTGTAGGGCGCTGAGCGCACCGTCGAAGAGGAATATCTTGAGGGCGATCAGGGCACCGAGGCCCAGGATCGAGCCGATCAGACCGGCGACCACCGCCTCCAGCACGAACGGCGCCTGGATGAACCAGTTCGACGCGCCGACCAGCTTCATGACGGCGACCTCACGACGCTTGCTGTACGCGGCGACCTGAATCGTGTTGGCGACCAGCAGCAGCGCGGCGACCGCCATCGCGATCGCGGCGACGAGCGCGATGTTCTGCCCGGCGGTGAAGAGGTTGAAGATCTTGTCCAGCACCTGACTCTGGTCGACGACCTGGTCGACCCCCTCGACCGCCGTGTACTGGTCGGAGATGGTCTTGTACTCCTCCGGGTTGACCAGCTTGAGCCGGTACGACTCCGGAAGCTGGTCGGCCTTGACCGCGCTGAGCAGGTCCGGCGAGTCCCGGAACATCTCCTGGAACCGCTGGAAGGCCTCGTCCTTGTTGACGTACGTGACCTGTGAGACCAGCGGGTCGGACTCCAACTGGGTGGCGATGGCGCTGCGCTGCTCGTCCGTCACCTCGGCGTCCAGGAAGATCGAGACCTCGATGTTCTCGAAGTACAACTGCTTCATGTCGGCGACCTTGGTGTAGATCAGGCCGCTGGCACCGAGCATGGTCAGCGAGACCGCCATCGTGATGATCATCGCGATGGTCATGGTCACGTTGCGCCACAGTCCGACCAGTACCTCGGACATGACGTATTTCATCCGCATCGGGATTTCCTCCGGCTCTCCGGCGTGAGGTGTTCGTCGTCAGATCGGGGTGTGGTGGGTAGGTGCCGTCACCCGTAGACGCCGCGGGCCTGGTCGCGAACGATACGGCCGCTCTCGATCTCGATGACGCGGCGGCGCATCTGGTTCACGATGTTGGAGTCGTGCGTGACCATCACGACGGTGGTTCCGGTGCGGTTGATCCGGTCCAGCAGGCGCATGATCTCGATGGAGGTGTCCGGGTCCAGATTTCCGGTCGGCTCGTCCGCCAGCAGGATCAGCGGACGGTTCACGAACGCCCGGGCCACCGCCACGCGCTGCTGCTCACCACCGGAGAGCTCGTGCGGGTAGCGGTGCTCCTTGCCGCCGAGACCGACCAGTTCCAGCACCTCCGGCACGACCCGGCGGGCCACCGCCTTGGTCTTGCCGATCACCTCCAGCGCGAAGGCCACGTTCTCGTACGCGGTGCGGTTGGGCAGCAGCCGGAAGTCCTGGAAGACGCAGCCGATCGAGCGGCGGAAGTGCGGGCGCTTCCAGGACCGCATCGACGTGACGTCCTTGCCGTTGACGACGACGCGCCCCTTGTTGGGGACCACCTCGTGCAGCAGCATCTTGACGATGGTCGACTTGCCGGAGCCGGATGGGCCGATGAAGAAGACGAACTCGCCCTTGTCGATCGACACGGACACGTTGTCGAGCGAAGGCCGCGACGCCTTCGGGTACGTCTTCGTCACTTGCTCAAGCTGAATCACGGGTGGTGAGTCTACGCCGTGTAACTGTCGTGCCAAGTCCCACGCCCCGCCGTTGCGGGGCAAGTCATCAAATCAGCACGTCAGGTGGAGATCGACGGCGCGCTCCGCCCACGATCGATCACGCACGGTCGCCGGCCAGTTGCTGCTGCTTGCGCCACCGGATCCCCGCCTCGATGAAGGAGTCGAGGTCACCGTCGAAGACCGAACCCGGGTTGCCGGTCTCCTGCTCGGTCCGCAGATCCTTCACCATCTGATAGGGATGCAGCACGTACGAACGCATCTGGTCGCCCCACGACCCGGCGGCGTCGGTCTTGAGGCCCTGGAGCTTGGCCTGTTCCTCCTGGCGCTTGCGCTCCAGCAGCCGGGCCTGGAGCACCCGCAGCGCGGAGGCCTTGTTCTGCAACTGCGACTTCTCGTTCTGGCAGGTCACCACGATGCCGGTCGGGATGTGGGTGATCCGTACGGCCGAGTCGGTGGTGTTGACGCTCTGCCCGCCCGGGCCCGAGGAGCGGTAGACGTCGACCCGCATCTCGTTCTCGGGGATGTCGATGTGGTCGGTCTGCTCGACCACCGGCAGCACCTCGACCCCGGCGAAGCTGGTCTGCCGCCGCCCCTGGTTGTCGAACGGGCTGATCCGCACCAGCCGGTGGGTGCCGGACTCCACGCTGAGCGTGCCGTACGCGTACGGCACCTTGACCGTGAAGGTGGCCGATTTCAGGCCGGCCTCCTCGGCGTACGAGGTCTCGTAGACCTCGGTCGGGTAGCCGTGCCGCTCGGCCCAGCGAAGGTACATCCGCAGCAGCATCTCGGCGAAGTCGGCCGCGTCCACGCCGCCGGCACCGGCCCGGATGGCCACCAGCGCCTCCCGGGAGTCGTACTCACCGGACAGCAGCGTGCGGACCTCCATCTCCTGGATGGCCTTGGTCAGCCCGGTGATCTCGGACTCGACCTCGGTGAGCACCCCCGAGTCGGACTCCGCCTCGGCGAGTTCCAGCAGGACGTGCGCGTCGTCCAGCCGTGACCGCAGGCTGCCGAGCTTGTCGATCTCGCCGTTGACGTACGACAGCTGCGAGGTCACCTGCTGGGCGCGGGCCTGGTCGTCCCAGAGATCCGGGGCGGACGCCTCCTGCTCCAGGCGGGCCTTGTCCGCGCGGAGGCGGTCGAGGTCGAGCACCGCCTCGATGTTGCGCAGGGTGGCGTCGAGTTCCTTGAGCTGTTCGGCGAAGTCGGCAGCGGTCACGACAGACAAGGGTACTGCGCGGACGAGGAGTGAGCTTGCGAGCCCCGCAGTCCGCGCCAAACAAACCCCGCGCGGACGAGGAGTGAGCTTGCGAGCCCCGCAGTCCGCGCCAAACAAACCCCGCGCGGACGAGGAGTGAGCTTGCGAGCCCCGCTCGGATCGGAACCAGGGTCAGCTGGGGGCGGCGCTCTTGAGCCAGGACAGGGCGGCCCGGTGGTACGCCACGGCGAACTCCAGCGCGCTCGCGTCGTACGTGTCGCCTTCCTTCTTGGCGTTCTTGACCTGCTCGCGTACTCGGGCCAGCGCGTCGGTGTGGTACTCGTTGGCCGCGGCCTGGAGGTTCTTGAGCTGGTTCGGGGAGTGCAGGTTCCCGAAGGCGATGCGCAGGGCGATCGGGTTGCGGATGGTGTCCCGCCCCGGATCCTCGGCGAGCCATCGGGAAAATGTCCGTTTTCCCGATGCCGTGATCGCGTACGGCTGACTCATCCGCGGGCCGGGTTTACCCAGTCGGACGAAACCCCGCTCGGCCAGCACCGGCAACTCGCGGTAGACCTGGCTTCGGGTCATCGACCAGTACGGCGCCAGCCGGCGCTCGGCGGCGGCCATCAACTGGCCACCTGTCATGGGGCCCTCATGGAGCAGCCCGAGCAGGGCTGCCGCCGTGGGGTTCACTCCGGATTCCGCCATGCCCCTTACGCTGCCACTTTGCCGGGCCAGCGTCCAGGATTTCCCCTTTTCGCCACCGATTGGGGTTTCCTATGTGCACTGTCGGCGCGCGACGGTCCACCGAAGCCGGCCACCTGCCACGTCCGGTCGTCCCCGGCCGGCGACCCGGCGGGCGGGCGGAAGGGCCCCCGCACCCCATGCGGCGTCGGTCGGGGGCCCTTCGTCACATCGTCAGCCCATGTGGGGGTAGGTGTGGTCGGTCGGTGGGACGAAGGTTTCCTTGATCGTCCGGGGGGACATCCAGCGGACCAGGTTGTGCCAGGATCCGGCCTTGTCGTTGGTGCCGCTGGCCCGGGCACCGCCGAATGGCTGCTGACCGACCACGGCACCGGTCGGCTTGTCGTTGATGTAGAAGTTGCCGGCCGCGTACCGCATCTTCTCGGCCACCGCGTCGACCACCCGCCGGTCGGTGGCGAAGATCGACCCGGTGAGCGCGTACGGGGCGATGGCCTCGGCCTGCGTGACCACCTCGTCGAAGCGGGCGTCGTCGAAGACGTGCACGCCGAGGATCGGACCGAAGTACTCGGTGGTGAAGGTCTCGTGCGCCGCGTCCTCGCATTCGAAGATCGTCGGGCGGACGAACCAGCCGACCGAGTCGTCGGCGGTGCCACCGGCGATGATCCGGCAGCTGGCGTCGGAGGAGATCAGCTCCAGTGCCGCGGTGTGCCGGGAGTACGCCTTGTCGTCGATGACCGCGCCGCCGAAGTTACGGAAGTCGGTGACGTCGCCGTAGGCCAGCCCGTCGGCGGTCGCGGCCAGCCGGTCGCGCAGGCCGCCCTCCCACAGCGACCGGGGAACGTACGCGCGGGAGGCCGCCGAGCACTTCTGCCCCTGGTACTCGAAGGCACCCCGGATCAGCGCCGTGTGCAGGGCGTCGACGTCGGCGCTGGAGTGCGCGACCACGAAGTCCTTGCCGCCGGTCTCGCCGACCAGCCTCGGGTACCCCCGGTAGCCGGCGATGTTCTCCCCGACGGTGCGCCACAGGTGCTGGAAGACCTTGGTGGACCCGGTGAAGTGGATGCCGGCGAGGTCTGGATCGGCCAGCACCACGTCGGAGACCTCCTCGCCCCGACCGGTGACCATGTTGATCACACCGGGCGGCAGGCCGGCCGCCTCGAACAGGCGCATGGTGAAGTGTGCGGCGAACTGCTGGGTCGGGCCCGGCTTCCAGACCACGGTGTTGCCGAGCAGGGCCGGCGCCGAGGGCAGGTTGCCGGCGATGGCGGTGAAGTTGAACGGGGTGACCGCGTAGACGAATCCCTCGAGCGGCCGGTGGTCGAAGCGGTTCCACACGCCGGGCGACGACATCGGCTGCTCGGCCAGCAGGTTGCGGGCGAAGTGCACGTTGAACCGCAGGAAGTCGATGAACTCACAGGCCGAGTCGATCTCGGCCTGGACGGCGGTCTTCGACTGGCCGAGCATGGTGGCCGCGTTGAGGGTGTCCCGCCAGGGTCCGGAGAGCAGCTCGGCGGCGCGTAGGAAGATCGCGGCGCGCTCCTCGAACGGCAGCGTGCGCCAACCGGGCGCGGCGTCCTTGGCGGCCTTGACCGCCGCTCGCGCGTCGTCATGGGTGGCGTGGCCGGTGACCCCGAGTACGTGCGCGTGCCGGTGCGGCTGCACCACCTGGATCGCCTCGCCGCCGGCCATCCGCTGTTCGCCCGCGATGGTCATCGGCAGGTCGATGCGCTCGGCGGCCAGCTCGGTGAGCCGCCGCTGGAGACGTTCTCGGTCGGTGCTGCCCGGCTCGTAGCTGCGCACCGGCTCGTTACGTGGCTCGGGTACGGAGAACACGGCGTCCATCAGGGCTCCTGGCGATCTCGGCGGCGATGGCGAAACCGGCCCCGCGCTGGCGGGACCCGTGCCAATCCTCCCACGGCCAGCATCGGTCACTGACACCCCGGGCGGGCGTGGACCATTGATCACGAGGTTCTTCACCTCCACTGGAACCGATTCGTTCCCCGTTGCGAAACCTGACCGAAGGAATGCAGGCCGTGCGGGCTTCGGGCGCGCCCGCGTCCCGGCCGCGTACGCTGGGTTGCCGGTGACGGTTGCGGCCCGTCGGGCCCGGCGGCGAAGGGAAGACGATTGAGCAACGAGCCCGGTGGGCCGACCGCCGCTCAGCCCGACCAGTCCCACGCCGCCGATCCGGAACCGAGCGACCGGACCGAGGCCAGCGCCCCGGAGGTCGGCGAGCACTCCGAGACCGCCGACCCACGCGCGGGCGACGACATCGAAGCCGGCCGCCCGGCACCCGCACCGGCAGCCACGGTGCTGGCGTTGCTGGCGACCGGCTGGCTGGCCGCGATGCTCTGGTCGACCCGGGAGGCGATCAGTTCGGCGACGGCCGGGGTCACCGCGGTGAGCCTCTCCGCCTTCGCCCTGCCCGGCGTGATCTCGGCCGCGCTGGTGGCCGGGGCCGCCGTCGGACTGGCCGCCGGGGAACCGGTGGCCCGCCGGACCGAGCGGGTGACCCTGCGCTTCGCGGTGGCGATCGGCGCCGGGCTGCTGGTCGGGCTGCTCGCCGCGCTCGCGATCGATCTCACCTACGCGGGTGACGTCACCACCCGCACGATCGCCGGCACCACGGCCGCCGCGGCCGTCATCGGCGGCGCGCTCGCCGGGGCCCGCGACGGTGCCGTGGTGGGTGCCGTGGCCGCCGCCGCCCTGGGCACCCTGGTCTTCGTGGTGGCCTTCAGCGTGGCCCGGGATCCGCTGTTCAACCTCTTCGGCGCCGGCGACAGCCAGCAGTCGCTTGTCGACGCGGCCACCTGGGTCTCCCGGACCGAGTCCCTGCTGGCCGGGCTGGTCGCCGGGGCGTTGGCCTTCGGCTACCTCACCTGGGCCCGGCGACGAGCCGTACGGGACGGTGGCGCGGCTGGACCGCGCTGGCCGGCGTACCTGCTGGCAGGTGCCGGGCCCGGGCTTCTGCTGCTGCTCACCGAGGTGATCATCCGGATCGGTGGGCGTTCGCTCATCGACCTGGCCGCCGCGCTCAGCGAGGCGGACGCGGTCGCACAGACCTCACTCGGCACTTCGCGGATGGACAACGCCATCTGGGTGCTGTTCGTCGGCGCGCTGACCGCCGTGGTCAGCTTCGGCCGCACGCTCAGCGCGCCGCCCGACGACGAGGCGTAGCCGACGACCGGCGACCCGGACGGCGGTCAGTCCTCCGTCGCGGTGGCGCGCAGCAGCGACTCCAGTTCGCTGGGGTCGTACCACTCCAGTTCGTGGTCCTCGGCACCATCGACGGTGAACTGGGCGTCGGGGTCACCGGCCAACGCCTCCAAGACCACCTCGACGGCGGCGGCCACGTCGGTCGCGGCGTCCACCCCGTCCACGTGCACGGCCGCGACGGCCGCGACCGGCACCGGGGTGAGCAACTCCACCACGCTGGAGCCGAGTTCACCGTCGCCCCGACCGATAGCCGTCGCGGGCAGGTCCGCCGAGACCACCACCCGTCGGCGCGGCGCGGCCGGGTCATGACGGATCAGTTGCAGCGCGTCCTGGGCGGCGCGGGTGAAGGCGACGTACTCCAACTCCTCCTCGTCGCCTTCCGCGTACCACTCGCGCAGCGTCGGAGTCACCGCGTGCGCCTGCGTCGCGGCGAGGCCGTGCTCCGGCAGCCTGGTCAGCATCGGCACGGTCGCCGGCACGTAGACCCGGACAAGCTCGTCGGTCACCGTGGTCTCCCCCGCTCTGCTCCGTCCGGCGGCGACACCGCCGGTCCGGCGTACGGTCCTGCCCGTTCGCCCTGACCGTCATACACCTCGTGTCGCCCTCGTGGAAGTTCCGGCGACGGGCCGGTGTGTCCCGCCGGGCGGGCGACGGGTTGGTCGGCGGTCGGCCGCCGGTGGCAAACTGAGGCGAACGACGTCAACCAGGGGAGTTTCGGTGGAACCGAGGTTCCTGCTGCTGTCCGACGTGGCCACCGAGCTGAACGTGTCGGATTCGCAGGTCTACCACATGGTACGCAGCGGCGAGCTGCCCGCGATCAAGATCGGCGGCCGGGGGCAGTGGCGGGTGGAACGGGCCCGGCTGGAGGAGTACATCGAGCGCAAGTACGCCGAGACCGCCGAGTGGGTACGCGGCAACCCGTTGGCGGAACGCGAGCCCGAGGAGCGGTAGGAGCTGCCACGGCATTGACCGTGGGCTCTGTCGTGCCCGACAATCAAGGCTGTCGAAGGCAAACGAAGGTAAACGTAAGCTTTGACAGGTGGAGGCACCTCGATGACCGACCTCCGGCGACCCGGGCCGACGCGCCCGCCCGTGCGGCTGCGCCCGGCGCCCGCCTTCGAACCGCCTTCCGTCGACGAGGACACCGCCGGTTGGCCCCGCCCGGCCGACGGCCAGCTCGCTCTCGACCTGTTCGCGACCGGCCGCCAGTGGCCTCGCGGCCGTGGTCAGGAGCGGCAGCAGTCGCCGCAGGGGGCCGCGCGCTCGGGCAGTCGACCGGTCAGCCCGGGCGTGCCGTGGCCGGGCGAGGCCGGGCGGCCCACCGGACCGGGTGCGGCGTGGTCCGGCCGCGAGCCGGCCCGGCAGCTGCCGCCCGAGGCACTGACCACGGCGACGCCCGGGGCCACCCGGATCGCCCACCGTTTCGTCGCCACCTGCCTGGAGGTGTTCAACGGCTTCCGGCCGCCGGTGCAGTTACGTCGTCAACTCGATCCCGCTCGGGTCGCGGTGCTGCTGCCCGAGCTGGCCCGCGCCACCGCACGTGGGGCTCCGGCCCGGCGGCGTTCGGCGCGGCCCGGGGTGCGGCTGCGCCGGCTGCGCGTCTGCGAGCCACGCCCCACCGCCATCGAGGCCGCCGCCGTCCTCACCGGTGCCGGCGGTGGTAGCTGGGCGATGGCGCTCCGCCTGGAGCAACGCTGCGGCAACTGGTTCTGCACCGACCTGCGGGTTCTCTGACCGGCGCGCCCAGCACCCGACCGCCACGGACGGGCGCCCGGACGAGATCGCGCCCGGATCCCGAGCGAGTGGCCGGGTCCGCCAGGCGATGCTCACTCGATTCGGGATCGGGCGCGATCTTCCGGAGCCGGACGGATCCCTAGCCAGCCGAGGTGCCGCCGGGCGCACCGTGGCAGCGCTTGTACTTACGACCCGAGCCGCAGGGGCACGGCGCGTTACGGGACGGTCCGTTGCCGGCGGTCGCCTGCCCCGGTGCGGGCTGGCGGGAGCTGCCGACCGGGACCGCCGGGCCGCGCAGGCCACCCGCTGGACGCTGCGGCGCGGCAGGTGCCGTCCGGCCCGGCGCCGCCGGGGCGGCCTGGTCCGGGCGGCCGATGCCGAGCGCGGGAGCCCGCTGCTCCTCACGCTGCACCGCGACGCCACCGGAGCCAGCCTCACCGTCGATGGTCGGCGCGGAGTACTGCAGCCCCTGCTGCTGCGGCGCACGACCCAGGCCCTTGGCCCGGATCTCCACCGGCTTGTCCAGCAGCTGGACCTCCTCGGCCTCCGGCTCCGGCTCGTTGACCTGCACCTCGAGGTTGTAGAGGAAGCCGACAGTCTCCTCCTTGATGCCGTCCATCATGGTGGCGAACATGTCGAAGCCCTCACGCTGGTACTCCACCACCGGGTCGCGCTGGGCGTATGCCCGCAGCGTGATGCCCTCCTGGAGGTAGTCCATCTCGTAGAGGTGCTCACGCCACTTGCGGTCGATGACCTGGAGCAACACCATCCGCTCCAGCTGTCGGGTGCCCTCGGCACCGAGCTGCTCCTCCCGCCGGTCGTACGCGGCGTTCGCGTCCTCCTTCAGCCGGGCGAGCAGGAAGTCGGCGTCGATGCTGGCCCGCGACCCACCGGCCTCCTCCTCCAGCTCCTCGATGGTGATGCCCACCGGGTAGAGCTGCTTGAGGCTGGACCACAACTGCTCAAGATCCCAATCCTCGGCGTAGCCGTCCGAGGTGGCCCCCCGCACGTACGCCTCGACGGTGTCGTCGATCATGTTGCGCACCTGGTCGGAGAGATCCTCACCGTTGAGTACGCGCAGTCGCTCGGCGTAGATCACCTGGCGCTGCTTGTTCATGACCTCGTCGTACTTGAGGACGTTCTTCCGGATCTCGGCGTTCTGCCCCTCGATCTGGGCCTGGGCGCTCTTGATCTGGCGGGTGACCATCTTCGACTCGATGGGCACGTCCTCCGGGATGTTGAAGCGGTCCATGACCGCCTCCACCGCACCGGAGCGGAACCGCTTCATCAGCTCGTCCTGCAGGGACAGGTAGAACCGCGACTCGCCCGGGTCACCCTGCCGGCCGGACCGGCCACGCAGCTGGTTGTCGATCCGCCGGGACTCGTGCCGTTCCGTGCCCAGCACGTACAGCCCACCGGCGGCGGCGACCTCCTCGGCCTCCGCGTCGCAGGCCTGCTTCCACTTCGGCAGCACCTCTTCGAGGGCCTTGTCGTACTCCTCGGCGTTCTCCAGCGGATCCAGTCCGCGCTGGCGCAGCTCGTTGGCCGCGAGGAACTCGGGGTTGCCACCGAGCAGGATGTCGGTGCCCCGGCCGGCCATGTTGGTGGCCACCGTGACCGCGCCCTTGCGGCCGGCCTGAGCGACGATCTCCGCCTCCCGGGCGTGGAACTTCGCGTTCAGCACCGAGTGCGGGATGCCCCGACGGGTCAGCAGCCGGGCCAGGATCTCGGAATTCTCCACCGAGACCGTGCCGACGAGCACCGGCTGACCTGCCTGGTGCCGCTCGGCGATGTCCTCGATCACCGCGTTGAACTTGGCCTGCTCGGTCTTGTAGATGACGTCGGCCCGGTCCTCGCGGATCATCGGCCGGTGGGTCGGGATGGTCACCACGCCGACCTTGTAGACCTTGTTGAACTCGCCCGCCTCGGTCTGGGCCGTACCGGTCATGCCGGCGAGCTTGTCGTAGAGGCGGAAGTAGTTCTGCAGGGTGATGGTGGCCAGGGTCTGGTTCTCCTGCTTGATCTCCACCCCCTCCTTGGCCTCGATCGCCTGGTGCATGCCCTCGTTGTAGCGGCGACCGTGCAGGATGCGACCGGTGAACTCGTCGACGATCAGGACCTCGCCGTCGCTGACGATGTAGTCCTTGTCGCGCTTGTACAGCTCCTTGGCCTTGATCGCGTTGTTCAGGTAGCCGACCAGCGGAGTGTTCACCGACTCGTAGAGGTTGTCGATGCCGAGCCGGTCCTCGACCTTCGCCACGCCCCGCTCGGTGACCGCGATGGTGCGCTTGGAGTAGTCGACCTCGTAGTCGCCCGCGCCGTCCTTGCCCGCCTGGAGACGGGCCACCACCGCGGCGAACTCGCCGTACCAGCGGGCGGAGTGTTCGGCGGGGCCGGAGATGATCAGCGGGGTACGGGCCTCGTCGATCAGGATCGAGTCGACCTCGTCGACCACGGCGAAGTTGTGGCCGCGCTGGACCAGCTCCTCCCTCGACCAGGCCATGTTGTCGCGCAGGTAGTCGAAACCGAACTCGTTGTTGGTGCCGTAGGTGATGTCGCACTCGTACGCCGCCCGGTGCTCGGCGGCCGGACGGTTGGGCAGCACCACACCGACGCTCAGGCCGAGGAACTCGTGCACCCGGCCCATCCAGGCGGCGTCGCGCTGGGCCAGGTAGTCGTTCACCGTGACCACGTGCACGCCCTTGCCGGACAGCGCGTTGAGATAGACCGGCATCACCGAGGTCAGGGTCTTGCCCTCACCGGTCTTCATCTCGGCGATGTTGCCGAAGTGCAACGCCGCGCCACCCATCACCTGCACGTCGTACGGCCGCTGACCGAGCACCCGGGCCGCCGCCTCCCGGCAGACCGCGAACGCCTCGGGCAGCAGGTCGTCCAGGGTCTCGCCGTCGGCGAGGCGCTCCCTGAACTGCTCGGTCATGTCGCGCAGCTCATCGTCAGTGAGGTTGACGTAGTCGTCCTCGATCGAGTTGACGGCGGCGGCGATCGCCTTGAGGCGGCGCACCATGCGCCCCTCGCCCGCGCGGAGGACCTTTTCCAGAATCGACACGGATCAACGCTCCCCTAGACAGTCTCGAACCATCGTAGGCGCTCCATCGGGCGGATGGTCACTGGTGGCGGTGGTCGGCCGCCGCGAAACCGACATAACACTCTCCGCTCTCGTTCGCGTCCCGGTTATCCGGTTACGCCGTGCGCGAACGATCCGGCACGATGGCCCGGTGGAGCCCGTGGAGATCACCGAGGACGGTCTGCTGCTACGGCCGTGGCGGGAGTCCGACGCCGACGCCGTGCACCGCGCCTGCCAGGATCCGGACATCCAGCGTTGGACCACCGTACCTCGCCCGTACCGGCACGAACACGCGCAGAGCTTCGTCGCGGACCGCGGCCGTCAGTGGGAACTCGGCACCGCGGCGGCCTTCGCGGTCTGCGACGCCGCCGGCGGCGAGGTGCTCGGCGCCTGCGGGCTGAACACCATCGACCGCAACCACGAACTCAGCGAGATCGGGTACTGGACCGCACCGTGGGCGCGTCGCCAGGGCGTCGCCGTCCGGGCCGTGCGGGCCGTCGCCCGGTGGTCCTTCGACGAGTTGAAGCTGCGCCGGCTGCTCTGGGGCGCACGGGTGGGCAACCACGCCTCCCGACTGGTCGCCCTGCGCTGCGGCGTACGGATCGAGGGGCGGCTGCGGGACGCCGACCCGGTGGGCGGCGCCCACGAGTGGTTCGGCACTCTGCTGCCCGGTGACGTACCAGGGCCCGGCGAGGTCGGCCCGGCCGGTCCGGGCACCCTGGACGCCCGTCGTGCCGCCGTCTTCGGCCAGCCGCAACCCACCCTGTTCGCCACCGCCGGCACGCACGAGCTGAGCCTGCGCCCGATGGAGGAACGCGACCTCGACGCGATCGTCACCACCTGCCGGGACCCGGACACACTGCGCTGGACGACCGTGCCGGAGGGGTACACGCGCGCGGACGCCGAGGATTTCCTACGGTTCGTCCAGGGCACCTGGGCCGCCGGTACCAGCGCCAACTTCGTGCTCACCGACGCCGCGGACCGGTACGCCGGCTCGATCGACCTGCGGCTGTCGCCGACCGACCCGCTGGTGGCGGACGTGGGCTTCATGACCGCGCCACAGGTCCGTGGGCGGGGTTACCTGCCGGCGGCGTTGGCGGCCCTGTGTACCTGGGGCTTCACCACCCTCGGGCTGGCCCGGATCGAATGGCGGGCCAACGTCGGCAACGTCGCCTCCCGGCGGGCCGCCGAGAAGGCCGGTTTTGCGATGGAGGGCACCGCCCGAGGAGCCCTTCACCACCGCGGCAACCGGGTCGACGCCTGGGTCGGTGCCCTGCTCGCGGAGGACCTTTCATGAGGGAACCACAGGGCAGCGAGCAGTGGATCGAGGCGTACGGGGTGCGGCTACGGCCGTTCCGCCTCGATGACGTCGAGGATGTCGCGGCCGGCTGCGCCGATCCGCTCACCCAGCGCTTCCTCGACGGGCTGCCCGACCCGTACACCGAGGCCGACGCACGGTGGTGGATCACGCAGGGTGCTCCGGCCGCCTTCGCCAGCGGCGGCGCCGCGTACGCCGTGGTCGACCCGACGACCGGCCGGCTGGTCGGCACCGTGGGCCTGAACAACCCGGTGCCGCCGCGGGGCCAGGCGGAGATCGGCTACTGGGTGGCGCCGTGGGCGCGTGGCCGAGGGGTGGCCACCGCCGCCACCCGCGCCCTGTCCGAGCACGCCTTCGCCGGCGGCGCCGCCCGCCTGGAGCTGCTCACCCGCCCGGAGAACGCGATCAGCCAGCGGGTCGCGCTGGCCGCCGGTTTCCGGCCCGAGGGGGTACGCCGCTCCGCGACGCCCGCCCGGGGCGGCGACCGGCGGGACCTGACCGTGTGGGTGCGCCTCGCCGGCGACCCGCCCGGTCCGTCGGAGCGTCCACTGCCGGACCTGCCCGACGGCCGGCTCACCGACGGGGTGGTCGTGCTGCGCCGACTCGGACCGGACGACGCCGAGCAGACCTACCGCCTGCACAGCGATCCGGAGGTGGCGGCCAGTCGGGTTCCCCCGGGAGCGCCCGCCCGGGACGAGATCGAACGGCGGTGCGCCGGCGCGGAGGGGCAGTGGCTGGTCGGGACCACCGCCGCGATGACGATCCTCGACGGTGCGTCCGGTGACTTCGTCGGCAACTGCACGCTCAACTACGACCAGCCCGCCAGCGGGCAGGCGATGATCGGCTACAGCCTGCTGCCGCGGTGGCGCGGACGCGGCTACGCCACCCGCGCCGTACGGCTGCTCGCCCGGTGGGGATTCGACCATGTCGGCCTGTCCCGGCTGTGGGCCGGCACCCTGCCCGAGAACGCCGCGTCCCAGCGGGTGCTGGAGAAGGTCGGCTTCCGGCGGGAGGGGCTGCTGCGCGGCCGGCTGCCCGGTACGGCCGGCCACCGGGCCGATTCGACGATCTACGGTCTGCTACCGACGGATTGACCGGCGGCCGCACCCCGACCGAGGGTCGGCGGCCCGGCCCGGCGAGTGCCGGCCCGAGCCGCCGTGACGCTCAGATGTCCAGCGAGATGATGCCGTAGTCGTAGGCGTGCCGCCGGTAGACCACACTCGGCCGGCCGGATTCCTTGTCCTGGAAGAGATAGAAGTCGTGGCCCACCAGTTCCATCTGGAACAGGGCGTCGTCGATGGTCATCGGCTCGGCGGGGTGCACCTTCTCCCGGGCGATGTGCCACGGCTGGTCGTCGGCGTACTCCTCCTCGGGCCGCTCGGCCACCGCGGTGGCGCTGCCGTTCTGCGCGGCGGCGCTGCTGGTCTCCGCGGGGGCGGACAGCGCGGGCAGGTCGGTCACCGGCAGGCCGGCGGTCGCGGCGGCGACCGAGAGCGGCGCGTGCCGGCCGCGGTGTACCCGACGCCGGTCGGCCGCGCGCCGCAGCCGGGAGTCGAGCTTGGCGATCGCCGAGTCCAGCGCGCTGTAGAAGTCGCTGGTGCAGGCCTCGGCCCGGATCACCGGGCCACGGGAATAGCAGGTGATTTCCACCCGCTGGCAGTGATCGGCCTGGCGCGGATTGCGCTCGTGGAACAACTCGACATCGACACGAATGAGCTTGTGGTCGTAGCGTTCGATCTTCGCGAGCTTGTCTGCTACGTGCACCCGGTAATGGTCCGGCACCTCGACGTTACGGCCCTTGACCACGATGTCCACGTGACCTCCCTCGTTCGGACGGTCTTCGATCCGGAAATCCGGTCACGCCCGGGGGACGGCCCCATTCGGCGTCGACCGGTCAATGCGGCTACGCCTCCTCTCACCGCCGGGGGTGGGTGGGATGGCCTTCCTACCCCCGACAGCCAAACGCTAACTCCTGTTAGGCCGACAGTCACCCCCGGTCGCCAAGACCGGCCCGAGAATTTCCACACCTCATACACGAAGGGGTGAAACGGAAACACGATCGGTCACTGTTGGTGCCTTTTCCGGGTCGCGGCCAGCACCGCCGCACCGTACGGCGGCAGCCCGCGCCCGGTCAGCACCCGACTGACCGCCGCGAGGGTCGCTCCGGTGGTGACGATGTCGTCCAGCAGGACCACCCTCGACCCGGCGGCCGCCGGAAAGCGGCCCGACCGGGCCCGGAAGGCGGACGTGGCCGCCGCCGCGCGCCCGGCGCTGTCCAGCGTCACCGAGTCCGGTCGGGGCGCGGCGCGTACCGCGTGGTGCACCCGCACCGGCCAGCCCGCGGCCCGCAGCCGACGGGCGCAGTGCCGGGTCAGCCGGCCCAGGTGATCTCCGTAGCGGGCCCGGGCCGCCGTCGGGGTGTCCGGCACCGGCACCAGCAGCACCGGACCCGCCGCACCGACCGCCGCGGCGACGACCTCGGCGAGCAGCGCACCGAGTGGCCGGGCCAGACCGTGCCGGCCGTGATCCTTGTACGCCAGCAGCATCTCCCGCAGCGGCCCGCCGTACTCGCCCAGGGCGTGGCAGGGCGGCAGCTCCGGCGGGGCCGGGACCGGCCGCACCGGAACCGGGCGCAGCACCCGCAGCGCGGTGACGCAGTCCGGGCAGACCCCGTGCCGCAGCCCCGGTCGGCGTTGCCGGCAGCCGGCGCACTCGGTGGGCAGCACCAGGTCGGCCAGGTCAGCCCAGAGCCCCCCGGTCACGGCACTCAGTACAGGAAGACGGGTGCGGTGGGGTTGCCCGGACGCACACCCGCCGGCGGCGGCGTCACGTCCTGGACCTGGTCCCGATTGATCCGGTCGAACGGGTTGCTGCGGTACGCGACCCCGTTCGCCTCGTACATGAACGAGCCGGCCAGCGGGGAGCGCTCGGCGATGGCGGGGTACGCGGCGAGGTGATCGACCTGGCTGCCGGTGTCCTCCCGCAGCGGAGTCTCCAGCGCACCGTCCACGCTCACGTCGTAGATCGCCGGACGCCCGGCCGAGCCGGCCACCAGCAGAAGGTTCGCCGCCGACCAGTCCACCGCGGTGGCGTCGCTCAGCGAGCTGACCAACCGCCGGGCCGGGCCCACGGTGGGCACCTCACCCTCCCAGTTGATCGCGGCGACGTGCAGCGTGCCGTCGACGATCAGCGCGAGCCGGTGCCCGTCCAGGGCGGCCGCCACCGCGGTGACCCGGCCCGGCAGGCCGAGCTGAACCTGCCGCGTCGTCGCCTGACTGTCGAAGCGGTAGAGCCGGCCGTCGGCCACCACCAGGCCGGCCGGCCGGGCACCGTCGCTGCGGATCCAGACCGGGCGGCTCATCGCGGCGTACCTGCTGGTGCCGGTGGTGAGGGTTTCCACCACGCCACCACCGCGGCCGACGGCCAGTCGCTGCCGCCCGTCCGCACCGGCCACCACGGCGGCGACCAGGACGTCGTTGTCGATGCGACGCAGCCCGGCGGAGACGATGTCGTGGTTCACCTCGGCTGCCAGCGGCACCGAGCCGGCGGCCTCGCCGACCACGGTCAGCGCGTGGATGGCCCCCTCGTAGACGCAGTACCGCCGGGCGTTGACCTCGACCGGGTCCAGGGGATTCAGCCTGCGCTGCTCCGCGAGGTCGACCACCTTGCGGGACTGGTTGAGGATCTTGACCTCGACGGTGCCGTGCAACTCCCGCAGGGACCACGCCAACTGGGTGGCGAGCTGCTCCAGTCGCTGCTCGTCGGCGCCCGGCATGTCGAGGTTGACCTCCCACCGGCCGTCCGAGCCGGTGGCATTGTTGATCATTTCGGTGCGGTCGGGCAGGCCGGCGACACCGATCCGCAGCCAGTCCGAGGGGCCGGCGGTCAACCACCGGATCACCTCGCTCACCCGCCGCTCCGGTGGCACGGCCGAGGAGAGGTACCGCTGGTCGGGCACGAGCTGGGTGCGGTCGGAGTTCCAGAAGTAGATCGCCTCCGCCTGGTAGTACCGGCGCAGCGCGTCGTCGCTGAGCAGCAGCACGTTCGGCGGGTCGCTGACGTAGTACCCGGCGTCGTCCTCTCCGGTCGGACCGGCGCTGACCAGCCGGAACTCGTACGTCGAATCGGTGGCCACCGGCGGCACCAGCATCCCGTTGGCCCGCAGCAGGCCGACCTGCTGCACGCTGATGGTCACCTTCATGCTGTCCACGTCCGGTTCGATCACCGGGTCGTCGGTGAGCCGCACCACCGACAGCGCCACCTCGCTGCCCTGCTTGTCCGGCAGCCGGTCGCGCTCGGAGGTCGCGATGAACCGGGTGACCCGCTCGTACGCCCGGTCGGGCTCGCCGGCCGCCGCAGCCAGGAAGTTGCGCACGAACGCCTCGGCGTCGCTGCCGCTGGCCTCCCGCGTCGGCGGTTCGGTGCCGCGGCCCAGCGACCAGTTCGTCTCCGCGGCCGGCCCACGCTGCTCGATCTGCACCGCGCTGCGGTCGGGGATGCCGCAGCCGGCGGCAACGCCCAGCACCAGGACGCCACCGAGGGCCCCGGTCAGCAACCGTCGTCTCACGAGCCCACCTCCGCGCGCCGCTGCTCGGCCGACGGCGACGCCTCGGGTGCCGGGCCGATGGCCAGCGTGCCGGCCGGCCCCGGTCCGATGGCCAGCAGTCCGCCTGCGGGCGCGCCGCCGAACGGCAGCGTGGCGTCGGCCGGCACCAGCCGCAGCGGCGAGGTGGTCAGCCGGTCACCGGCCCGCGCCGGCAGGGTGAGCCGGAACTGGGCGCCCTGTCCCGGGGCGCCCCACGCCTCCAGCCAACCGCCGTGCAGTCGGGCGTCCTCCAGGCTGATCGACAGGCCCAGGCCGGTCCCGCCGGTCTGCCGCGCCCGCGACGGGTCGGCCCGCCAGAACCGGTTGAAGACCAGCTTCTCCTCGCCCGGCTTGAGCCCGACACCGTGGTCACGCACGGTCAGCGCGACGGCGGTCTCGTCCACGCCCAGCGTGATCCGCACCGGCCGTCCCTCGCCGTGCTCGACGGCGTTGCCGACCAGGTTGCGCAGCACCCGTTCCACCCGGCGGGGGTCGATCTCGGCGATCACCGGGGCGGCCGGGACGTCCAGTTCGATGGCCACCCCTACCCGCTCGGCCAGCCCGGTCAGCCGGTCGGCCACCCGGTGGACCACCGGCACCAGGTCGGTCGGCTCGGCGTCGAGCACCGCGAAACCCGCGTCGAACCGGCTGATCTCCAGCAGGTCGGTCAGCAGTTCCTCGAAGCGGTCCAGCTCGGCCTGGAGCAGCTCGGCACTGCGCGCCACCGCCGGATCGAACTCGTCACGTTCGGCGAAGATCAGGTCAGCGGCCATCCGTACCGTGGTCAGCGGGGTCCGCAGTTCGTGCGACACGTCGGAGGTGAACCGGCGTTGCAGTCGGGACATCTCCTCCAGTCGCAGGATCTGCCGTTGCAGGTTGGTGGCCATCTGGTTGAACGAGGCCGCGAGCAGCGCCAGGTCGTCCTCACCGTTGACGGCCATCCGCTGGTCGAGCAGGCCGGCCGAGAGTCGCTGGGCGGTCCGGGCGGCGACCCGTACCGGGATCACCACCAGGCGGGTCACCAGCGCGGCGAGCAGGCCGAGCAGCAGCACCAGGGCGACTCCGGTGGCCACCACGGTGGCCCGCGCCTGTGTGGCCGTGGTGTCCTGCAGGGTCAGCGGCACGAAGTAGTACAGCTCCACCTGACCGAACCGGGTCGGCACCGGCGAGCCGTAGACGAGGTACTTCGTCTCGGCGTCCCCGGTGAGCCGGCCGGTACGGATCTGGTTGGCCACGTTGCCGTCGGCCACCGCGGCACGCAGCTCGGCGCTGATCAGCGGCCGGACGTTAGCCGAGGGTGAGGTGCGCGGCTCGATCACGCCGGGCCAGTTGTCCGCGGTGAGGGCCACCACCACGCCGCTGTTCTGCTGGGGGTCGCCACCGGCCAGGTAGTTGACCGTGCCGTCGATCGTCTCCTGGAGCTGAGCCTCCTGAGGCTGGCTGTAGAGGCTGAACTGCTTGGCCGCGTACTCCGCGCCGTTGAGCACCCGCAACTGGACGTCGGTCTTGGCGTTGTCCAGCAGGATGCTCGTGATCTTGTCGGCGATCAGGTAGGCGAAGCCGCCGACCAGCAGGCTGGACGTCACCAACGTGATGGTCACCACCCGCACCTGCAACGAGCGACGCCAGGTCTGGTGCAGCCTCGCCAGTGATCGGGCCAGTCGGCCTCTCACCCCACGCCACAACTCCCACCCGGCGCCCTGTCGGCGGGAGGTCGGATCGAGATCGGGGGTCGGGGAGGTGGCCACAGTGCGACCAAGGCTATCCGGTACCCGCCTTGTAGCCCACGCCGCGAACGGTGAGGATGATTTCGGGTCGCTCCGGATCCGGCTCGATCTTGGCACGTAGTCGCTGCACGTGCACGTTGACCAGCCGGGTGTCCGCCGCGTGCCGGTACCCCCAGACCTGCTCCAGCAGCACCTCGCGGGTGAAGACCTGACGCGGTTTGCGGGCGAGCGCGACCAGCAGGTCGAACTCCAGCGGCGTCAGCTTCACCTCCTCGCCGTTGCGGCTGACGGTGTGCGCCGGCACGTCGATGGCGATCTGGTTGCCGGGCGGGCCGATGGTGAGCAGTTCCGGCGCGGCGTCCTCGCCCCGGCGCAACCGCGCCCGCATCCGGGCCACCAGTTCCTTCGGCTTGAACGGCTTGACCACGTAGTCGTCGGCACCGGACTCCAGACCGAGGACGACGTCGACCGTGTCGCTCTTGGCGGTCAACATCACGATCGGCACTCCGGACTCGCCCCGGATCGCCCGCGCCACGTCGATACCGCTCATTCCGGGCAGCATCAGGTCAAGCAGGACGATATCGGGCCGACTGTCGCGGAACGCGGCCAATGCCCGTTCCCCGTCGGCCACGAACGAGGGCATGAAGCCTTCGCTGCGCAGCACGATGCCGAGCATCTCGGCGAGCGCGGGGTCGTCGTCGACCACCAGTACCCGGGCTCTCATGGGGTTAATGGTTCCATCCCGTCAGTTCGGTGGGCTCGGCGTCACCCGCACGCTACTGCCGTCAGGTGGGCCGTGCCCAGCACCGCTCGGTTGTACCGCCCGCACGTGCCACCCCGGGGGCGGGTCTGCACCCAGGGCGACCGCGCGTGTCAACATGATCCCCGGGTGCGCCCCAGCGCGCCACCATCACCGCCTCCCAGGAGTACGCGTGCCCGACACCGGCCCGACCGTCGTACTCCCCGGCCGCCCGCTGACCACCGGCGAACTGCTCGACTCCGCGGTGCTGCTGCTCCGCGGCCAGGCGCCGGTCCTGCTTCCCGTCGCCGCCGTGCTGGCCGCCGCCGAACAGCTCGTGCTGCTGCCCCTGCGGAGCGCCGTGCGTGCCACCGCGCCGCTGTGGTGGGTGTCCGACGCGGACGATCTCGGCACCTTCTGGTTCCTGCTCGCCCTGGGCGCGGCGACCGAGGTGATGATCATTATGCTGCTCGGCAATCCGGCCGCCCGCGCCGCCGCCCGGGCGCTGGTCGGTCGCCGGTCCACCGCCGCCGACGCGTGGGGCCCCGGTGGCCGCTGGGGCGCCACCGTCCTGCTCGCCCCCGCGGTCGGCGCGGTCATGCTGCTGGCGGCCCTGCTCGGCCCCGCCTGGTTCGTCGGATTCGCCCTGCTGGGGGCGGTGGCGCCGGCACTCGTGGTCGACCGGGTCGCGCCGGTACGCGCGATCAACCGCTCCGCCGCGCTCGCGGTACGGGTGGGTGGGCGGGCCGCCGCGCTGCGGGTACTGGGCTATCTCGTCTGGTGGATCATCCGGGTCGGGCTCGGCTGGGGGACGTTCACCGGCCTGACCACGCTCGGCCTGACCACCGAGGGCTGGGCCGGTGCCGTGGCGATGCTGGTCTGGGCGGCCGTGAACGCGGTCGCCTACGCCGCGCTGGCCTGCCTGGACGCGGTCCTGCACCTGGAGACCCGGATCCGCACCGAGGGTCTGGACATCCGGCTCTCCCGCGCGCCCGGCGCCGCGCGTACCCCGGAACTGCTGGCGGTCGGCGGATGAGCTTCAGCCGGTGGTGGACCGAGACCATCGCCGCTCTCGGCGATCAGCTGCCGCTGCCGCTGGCCGCGCTGCTGCTGGTGCTGGTCACGGCGCTCACCGCGACGGCCTGGTACACCTTCCCCAGCTGGCTGCCCCGCCGACTGCCCCGGCCGCGCCGACGCCGACGCACCGGTGCCGGTAGCGGGAAACCCGAGGCCGCACCGCCGACGACCGTCGCCGCACCGCCGCCCGCCGGTCCGGTCGCCACCATCCCGGTGGCCGACCGGCTGGCCGCCGAGGGCCGCTACGACGAGGCGGTCCGCGAGCGGCTGCACGTCATGCTCCACCAGCTCACCGACCGCGACGTGGTGCGGGTCCGGCCCGGCATGACCGTCGCCGAGGTGGTCACCGACGCGGCCACCAACCATCCACCGGCCGGGCCGCCACTGACCGCCGCCGCCGGCATCTTCTCGGAGGTGTGGTACGCGCAACGCCCGGCCACCGCCGAACACGATCACCGGATGCGTGACCACGCCGCTCGGCTGGGAGAACTGCTCGCCGAGGCCCCGCCCAGGAAGGACGACGACCGGTGAGCACACGGGGTCGCCGCCACCGGATCATCGTCCCGCCGCTGGTGGGGTTGCTGCTGATCGTCGTCACCCTGGTCACCCGGGAGATCGACCAGCCGGACCAGACCGACCGGGGCTTCCTCTCCCCCGTGGCGTCCGGTGACCACGGTGGCAGCCGGCTCGCCGCGAGCCTGGGTGAGCGCGGGGTGCTGGTGCAGCGGGAGACCGACACGGTCCGGGCGTTGCTGGCCACCCGGCCCGGCCCGGCCACCCTGTTCGTCCCGGCACCCGAGCTGCTGCACCCGCGCACCGTCAGCTACCTGGGCCTGCTGCCCGGCGGCACCCGGCTGGTGCTTGTCGACCCGCCCAGGCGGGTGCTGGCCGCCGCCGGACTGCCGCTGCGCCCGGCGGGCCGGCGGTGGGCGGCCCGGGCCGTGTCACCGCACGGCGTCGACCGGCCCTGCCCACTGGCCGAGGTCCCGCCCGCCGCCACCGCCGCCGTCGCCCGCCAGCGGTACGCACCGACCGGCCCTCCGGACAGTGTCGATCTCTGCTACGGCGGCGGCCTGGCCCGCCTGCCCGGAGCCGCCGAGAGCGTGGTGGTGGGTGCCAGCGACCCGTTCCGCAACGGTCGGATCGACGAATTGGACAACCTGGCCTTCGCCACCGGACTGCTCGCCACCTCCGGCCGGGTGGTCTGGCTCGACCTGGACGGCCCGGCACCGCCGCCACCCGAACCCAGTCCCGCGCCGACCCGGCCACTGCCGGACCGCGACGCCGACCTCGACGAGCGCGGTGACCCGGAGGAGCCGGACAGCGGCGGCGACGGCGAGACGGCACCGGGCGGCCGTCCGGACGGTGAGGCGGCCGGTCCCGAAGGACGGGACTCCGCCGGAGAGCCCAACCCGCTCTGGTCGGCCTTCCCCGCGTGGTTCTGGGCGCTGCTGCTGCAACTCGGCCTGGCGGCTCTGCTTGTCGCCATCGGTCGGGCCCGGCGTCTCGGCCCGCCCACGCCGGAGCCGCTGCCGGTGTCCGTGCCCGCCGCCGAGACGGTTCTCGGCCGGGGACGGCTCTACCAGCGGGCACGCGCCCGGGAGAGCACCGCCCGAGTGCTCCGGACCGCGACGCTCGCCCGACTGGCACGACGCGTGCACCTGCCGGCCGAGGCACCACCGGCCACTCTCGCCGCCACGGTCGCCGCCGGCACCGGCGACCGACCCGACGCCATCCACGAGCTGCTCTACGGCGACGCGCCGCGAACCGACCGGGACCTGCTGGAGCTGGCCGGTGACCTGGACCGCGTGGCGCGTGCCGGCGAGTCCAGCCCCGCGCGGCCCGTCACCGACCCACCGGCCCAGCCCCGACTGCCGAAGCCCCGATCCGAAGGAGACCCCCGGTGACCCGACCCGCGATGACCGTGGACCCGCTCGCCGCCGATCCCAGTCGGGCCGCGCTGCACCGGCTCCGCGCCGAGGTGGCCAAGGCGGTCGTGGGGCAGGAGGGTGTGGTCACCGGGCTGATCGTCGCGCTGCTCTGCCGTGGTCACGTGCTGCTGGAGGGGGTGCCCGGGGTCGCCAAGACGCTGCTGGTGCGTACCGTGGCCGCCGCACTGGATCTGGGCTCGCGGCGGGTGCAGTTCACCCCCGACCTGATGCCCGGCGACGTCACCGGTTCGATGGTCTTCGACGCGCGGACCGCGGCGTTCACCTTCCGCGAGGGGCCGGTGTTCACCAACCTGCTGCTCGCCGACGAGATCAACCGCACCCCGCCGAAGACCCAGTCGGCACTCCTGGAGGTGATGGAGGAGCGGCAGGTCACCGTCGAGGGCGAGCAGCGCGTCCTGCCCGACCCGTTCATCGTCGCCGCCACCCAGAATCCGGTCGAGTACGAGGGCACCTACCCGCTGCCGGAGGCCCAGCTGGACCGTTTCCTGCTCAAACTCACCGTGCCGCTGCCCAGCCGGGACGAGGAACTGGGGGTGCTCCGGGCCCACCACGCCGGTTTCGATCCCCGGGAGCTGACCGCCGCCGGCGTACGCCCGGTGGCGGACGCGGCCGACCTCGCCGCGGCACGCGCGGCGGTGGGGCGGGTGCACGTCGCCGAACCGCTGCTCGGCTACGTCGTCGACCTGTGCCGGGCCACGCGCGCCACCCCCGCGCTGGAGCTGGGCGCCTCGCCGCGCGGTGCGACGGCCCTGCTCGGCACCGCGAAGGCATGGGCGTGGCTGAACGGACGCGATCACGTGGTGCCCGACGACGTCAAGGCGATGGCGCGACCGACCCTGCGGCACCGGCTGCGCCTGCGGCCGGAGGCCGAGCTCGAGGGTGTCGGGGTGGACCCGGTCCTGGACACGGTGCTGGCCACCGTGCCGACTCCGCGATGACCTGGCGGGTGGCGGCGCTGCTGGCGGCAGGGGCGCTGACCCTGCCGTGGTGGCCGGCACCCTTCGTCGGGGTGGCGGTGATGGTCGGCGTGGTGCTGCTGCTGGTCGGGCTCGACCTCGCGCTCGCCGCGCCGCTGCGGGCGCTGACCGCCGAACGGACCGGCGAGCGGGCGGTACGGCTCGGTGGTACCGCCACCGTCACGCTGTACCTGCGCAACGGCTCCGGCCGGCCGCTGCGGGCGCGGGTACGTGACGCCTGGGTGCCGTCGGCCGGGGCCCGGCCGGAGGTGCCACCGACCCGGGTGGTGCGGGCCGCACCCGGTGCGGTGCTCGCGCTGCCCACCCACCTCACTCCCACCCGCCGGGGCGACCGACCCGCCGTGGCCCTGACCGTCCGCACGCTGGGCCCGCTCGGGTTGGCGTACCGGCAGCGGGGTGGCCGGCCCGGCACGCCACCGTGGACGGTACGGGTGCTGCCCCGCTTCGACTCGCGCCGGCACCTGCCGGAACGGCTGTCGCGGCTGCGCGTCATCGACGGCACGCAACTCGGCCGGGGACGCGGGCCGGGGACCGAGTTCGACGCGCTGCGGGAGTACGTGTCCGGCGACGACGTGCGCTCCATCGACTGGCGAGCCAGCGCCCGGCGGGCCGAGGTGCTGGTGCGTACCTGGCGCCCGGAACGGGACCGGCGGTTGATCTGCGTGCTGGACACCGGGCGCACCTCGGCGGTACGGGTGGGCGACGAGCCACGGCTGGACGCCGCGATCGAGGCGGCGCTGCTGCTCACCGCGTTGGCGGCACGGGCGGGTGACCGGGTGGACGTGCTCGCCGCCGATGCCGCCACCCGGGCCTCGGTGGGTGGTGCCGAACGGCCGGGGCAGTGGAGCCGGTTGGCGCACGCGCTGGCCCCGCTGCAACCCGCGCTGGTGGAGACCGATTTCCGGCTGATCGCGGGCGAACTGCTCCGGCGGCACCGCCCGCGCAGCCTGGTGGTGCTGCTCACCGCCCTGGAACCCGGCGCGCTCGGTGAGGGTTTGTTGCCGGTGCTGCCCCGGCTGGCCGCCCGGCACCGGGTGGTGGTGGCCGCGGCGCAGGACCCGGTACTGGCCCGGCTCACCGCCGTACCCCCGCGACGTCCGGCGGACGCCTACGCCGCTGCCGCCGCCTGGCGCACGCTCGCCGAACGCGACCGCCTCGCCCAGGCGCTCACCCGCCACCACGTCACAGTGGTGGACGCCCCCGCGACCCACCTGGCCCCCGCCCTGGCCGACACCTACCTGACCCTAAAATCCCAAGCCCTCCTCTAACCCACCCCCACCCCCCACCCCCCACCCCCTCCCACCCCCGCCGACACCCCGTTGATCATGAGGTTAGCGGCAAAGTTGATCTCCAATACTGCCGCTAACCTCATGATCAACGCGGAGAATCCGGGGGGTCCGGGGGGTGGGTGGGGCGGGGGGCGAGGGTGAGGGGGTAGGCGAGGAAGGCGAGCCAGGCGGTGACGCCTATGGCGATGCGGAGGGGGGTCGGCAGGGGGGCGGGGGTGATGAAGGCCTCGATCAGTGCCGCGACGGCGAAGAGGGCGACCAGGCCCACGGCGACCAGCACGCCGTCGCGTCCCGCCCGGGCCACCGCCTGCCCCCGGGTCAACTGCTCCGGCGGTGCGATCCACGCCCACCCGATACGCAGTCCGACCCCGGCGGCGACGAACACCCCGGTCAGCTCCAGCAACCCGTGCGGGGTGATCAGACCGAAGAAGACGTCCGCGCGGCCATAGGAGACCATCACCCCACCGACCACGCCGATGTTCATCGCGTTCTGCCACAGCAGGTAGCCGACGGGCACGATCAACACCCCCGCCGCCAGGCACTTCGCCGCAAGCCAGGCGTTGTGCGTCCACAGGTGGAAGGCGAACGTCGGCGCGGAGAACTCGGTGTAGTAGCCGGCGAAGCCGGACTCGACCAGGTTGGCGGCCTCGTCGTCGCCGATGAATGCCGCCGCCGTCTCCGGGTTGTCCGCCACGAACCACATCAGGGTGAAGGTGAGCAGGGTGAAGGCGGTCGCCACCGCACACCACCACGGCGCCGCCCGCCAGATCGCACCGGGCAGGTCGGCCAGCAGGAATCGTCGTACGGCCGTCCAGGACGGTCGGGACCGACCGGTGAGCCGCGCCCGCGCCCGGAGCACCAGCTGGGACAGCTCGCTGACCAGCGCCGGGTCCGGCGAGCGGCTACGCAGCACCGACAGTTGGGTGGTGACCCGCTGGTAGAGCGCGACCAGCTCGTCGACCTCGGCCGCGTCGAGCCGTGGCTGACCACAGAGCTGGTTCAGCCGACGCCACTGCCCGCCGTGCTCCGCGACGTACGCGTCGACATCCACCGGCCACCTCCGACCGCGCGATCATAGTGTTCACTGTCGGGGTGAGCACAGCGGCACGAGCGTGGACCATCCCGGGCTGGGGTGACGCCGGGCTGGTCAGCGGCGAGGCGGTCGAGCTGGACGTGCGGGCCGCGCGGATCGGCTCCCGGGCGCTCGCCCTCCTGATCGACGTGCTCGTGCAGCTGGTCGCCGGGCTGCTGCTCGCCGCGCTGACCGGGCTGGTGCTGGCCGCCCTGCCGTACGGGGTGCTCGACGCGGCGATGGAACGCGCCCTGCTCACCATCGGGCTGGTCCTGCTGCTGGTCGGCTATCCGGTGCTCTGCGAACGGTTCAACGACGGCCGGACGCCGGGCAAGGCGGCGGTCGGGCTGCGGGTGGTCAGCCTCGACGGCGCCCCCGTCGGGTTCCGGCAGTCGCTGACCCGGGCACTGGTCGGGGTCGCCGTGGAGTGGCCGGGTCTGGTGCTGCCGCTGCTGTCCTGGGCGGTCGGGCTGACCGTGATGCTCAGCGACGCCCGTGGCCGGCGACTGGGCGACCTGGCGGCGGGCACCCTGGTGGTGCACACCCGGACCGCGACGAGATGGCGCTCGGTCCCGGCGATGGTGCCGGAACTGGCCGGCTGGGCGTACTCGGTGGACCTGAGCCGGTTGGACGCGGAGCTGGCGCTGGCCGTACGGCAGTACCTGGCCCGGGCCCACGGGTTCAGCCAGCCAGCGCGCGGCGAACTGGCCCGGCTGCTGTGGTGGCAGGTCGCCGCGGTGACCAGCCCGCCACCTCCGGCCGGCCGGCCGGAGGTGATGTACCTGGCCGCCGTCATCGCCGAGCGGCATCGACGGGCCCGTCGCCTGCTCGCCGGCGAACGCGCGCTCACCGAGGCGTTGTGGCCGCAGTTGCCGGGTGCACCGTCCGACGATCGACCTGGGAGGTCAGGATGAGGGCTTTCGTGCCGTGGCTGGCGGTGCTCGCGGTGGTGCTGCTGCTCAGCGCGCTGCGGCTGCGCACCCTCGCGGCGCTGGTCTCGGTGGCCTGGCTGGTCTGGTGTGTCTGGACCTGGGTCCGCCCCACCCGGCAACGTCCGCGCTGACCGCGCCCACCCCGCCTGGCGACCGGCACGCGCCATGCCGGTCGGTGCGGCACCGCGACCGCACGGCCGCCCTCCGGGGCCGGCCACGGCGGTCGGCCCCGGAGGTGACGCGATGCTCAGTAGCGGTAGTGGTCCGGCTTGAACGGGCCTTCCACGGCGACGCCGAGGTAGGCGGCCTGCTCCTTGGACAGCGTGGTCAGCTTGGCGCCGAGCGCGTCCAGGTGCAGCCGGGCGACCTTCTCGTCGAGGTGCTTGGGCAGCACGTACACGCCGATCGGGTACTCGTCGGTCTTGGTGTACAGCTCGATCTGGGCGATCGTCTGGTTGGCGAACGAGTTCGACATGACGAAGCTGGGGTGGCCGGTGGCGTTGCCCAGGTTCAGCAGGCGACCCTCGGAGAGCACGATGATCGCGTGACCGTCGTCGAACTTCCAGAGGTCGACCTGCGGCTTGATGTTCTCCCGGGTGACATCCGAACGCTTGGCCAGACCGGCCATGTCGATCTCGTTGTCGAAGTGGCCGATGTTGCCGACGATGGCCTGGTGCTTCATCCGGGCCATGTGCTCGTTCGTGATGACGTCGTAGCAGCCGGTGGCGGTGATGAAGATGTCGGCGGTCTCGACCACGTCGTCCAGGGTGGCGACCTGGTAGCCGTCCATCGCCGCCTGGAGCGCGCAGATCGGGTCGACCTCGGTCACCACGACCCGGGCGCCCTGGCCGCGCAGCGACTCGGCGCAGCCCTTGCCGACGTCGCCGTAGCCGAACACGACGGCCATCTTGCCGCCGATGAGCGTGTCGGTGGCCCGGTTGATGCCGTCGATCAGCGAGTGGCGGCAGCCGTACTTGTTGTCGAACTTGCTCTTGGTCACCGAGTCGTTGACGTTGATCGCCGGGAAGAGCAACGTGCCGGCGCGGTGCATCTCGTAGAGCCGGTGCACGCCGGTGGTGGTCTCCTCGGTGACGCCCTTGATGCCGGCGGCGATCCGCGTCCACCGCTGGCCGCTCGCGGCCAGCGAGCGGTGCAGCAGGCCGAGGATGACCGCGTACTCCTCGGAGTCGGCGGACTCGACCGGCGGCACGGCTCCGGCCTTCTCGAACTCGGCGCCCTTGTGGACGAGCAGCGTGGCGTCGCCACCGTCGTCCAGGATCATGTTCGGGCCGTCCCCGTCGGGCCAGTCGAGCACCTGCTCGGTGCACCACCAGTACTCCTCGAGGGTCTCGCCCTTCCAGGCGTACACCGGGACACCGGACGGGGCGTCGGCGGTGCCCTGCGGGCCGACCACGACCGCGGCGGCGGCGTGGTCCTGGGTGGAGAAGATGTTGCACGACGCCCAGCGGACCTGCGCGCCGAGTGCCACCAGGGTCTCGATCAGCACGGCGGTCTGGATCGTCATGTGCAGCGACCCGGTGATCCGCGCTCCCGCTAGCGGCTGCGCGTCGGCGAACTCGCGCCGGATCGCCATCAGACCGGGCATCTCGTGCTCGGCGAGACGGATCTCCTTGCGCCCGAACTCGGCGAGCGAGAGATCCGCCACCTTGAAGTCGCCCTCGGCGACAGTACGCGGCCGGGCCTCGGACGACGTGCCGCTTGCGGACGCCGGGAGGGTGCTGGTCATGAAAGCTCCTGTCGGACGATGGTGCTGCGCAACCTCCCACCTTACGCGCGTTCACGACACGCGGTCGGGGTGGTGACGGACAGCGCACGGGGCGGCCGGTGTGGACGTGTGCCGTCCAACTCCGCCCGCCCCGTGCATCCCCCCGGTTTGGTTCCCCCGCGCGTTCTCGGACCATCGTCGCGATAACGCTACGCACCCATAGAGTCACACTGAGCAAGAGTCGAGTCAAGCCATTTCGGGAAATTCGGACTTGTTGGTCGGTGGTCGGTCGCCCGCCGAGCGCAGGGAAGGTTCAGACCTGCCCGGTCGAGGCGATGTACGTCTCACCCGCACCGGTGACCGTGAGTGAACCACCCGCCGCCGGGCCGACCGCGGCTCGACCGGACCCGAGGGTCACCGGCGCCACCCCGTCGGTCACCGTGACCCGGCCACCGGTGCACAGCACCACCCGGGGACCCGGCACCGCCAACGTCACCTCGCGTCGGCCACCACCGACGGTCACCCGGTGCAACGCGAAGTCGTCCACCGGCACCGGCCAGGTCAGCACCCCGTCGGCGACCTCCTGCGGTGCGACAACCGGCCGGTCGAGCACCTCGAACCGGAGCACCCGCAGCAGTTCGGCGACGTCCACGTGCTTCGGGGTCAAGCCGCCCCGCAGCACGTTGTCGCTGGCGGCCATCACCTCCACGCCGGTACCCCGCAGGTACGCGTGCAGGTTCCCGGCCGGCATCCAGATCGCCTCACCGGCCGCCAGCCGCACCCGGTTGAGCAGCAACGCCACCAGCACTCCCGGATCTGCCGGGTACGCCTCGGCCAACCGGGCCACCAGGTCCGCGTCCGGGCCCTGCGCCGCCCGGGCCGCCGCCACCAGCCCGGCACGCTCCGCCGTCGGCCACTCCAACAGCCGGCGTACGGCCTCGGCCAGCCCCGCCGGCCCGGCGGCCAACGCGTCGAGCACCGGCCGCAGCTGCGGTACGCCCAGTGCGGCGAGCGCCCGCGCCGAGGCGGCGGGATCCCGGAACCCGCACAGCGCCTCCATCGGCCCGAGCGCCACCAGCAGCTCCGGCTTGTGGAACGGGTCGACGTAGTTGCGGTGCCCGCCGGAACGGGCCTGCTCGGCGGCGTGACCCACCCGCGCCTGCTCGGCGTCCGGATGGGCCTGGAGACTCAGCGGAGCCGCCGCGGCCAGCACCTTGAGCAGGAACGGCAGCCGGAGCCCGAACCGGTCGAGCACCGGCCGGCCGAGCCACCGGACCGGCTCGGCGGCGAGCACCTCGGTGAGCGGAATCCGCCCGCCGTCGCGCTCGACGGCGGCCGGCGCACCCGGATGCGCGCCAAGCCACAGCTCCGCCTCGGGCGCCGCGCTCGGCACCGGCCGCCCCTGAAGTTCGGCGATCGCCGATCGGGAACCCCAGGCGTAGTCCTTGATCGGCCCGTGCAGCGGTTCCACCGGTCAGCTCCCACCGCGTCCGGACGCGGTGGCGGGACCGGCGGTGCTCCGGTAGATGTCCGGTTCGAGGTAGATGACCCGGGCGACCGGCACGGCGGCCCGGATCCGCCGCTCCACCGCGTCGATGCCCCGGGCGACCTCCTCGGCGCTGTCGCACCGCGGCACCGCGATCTTCGCGGCCACCATCAGCTCCTCCGGACCGAGGTAGAGGGTCTTCATATGGATGATCCGCTCCACCTCGGGACCGGCCGTGACCGCCCGCTCGATGGCCGAGACGTCCGCGGGCTCCGCCCCCTCACCCAGCAGCAGGCTCTTGGTCTCCACGGCCAGCACGATCGCGATGGTCACCAGCAGCAGACCGATCATCGCGGTGCCGGCCGCGTCCCACCGGCCGTTACCGGTGGCCAGGGTCATGCCCACCCCGAACAGGGCGAAGACCAGGCCGACAAGCGCGCCGAGATCCTCCAGCAGGACCACCGGCAGCTCCGGCGCCTTCGACCGGCGGATGAACCTGGTCCAGGACTCGCCGCCCCGGACCAGGTTCGACTCCCGGACGGCGGTACGGAAGGAGAACGACTCCATCACGATCGCCGCGAGCAGCACGGTCACCGGCACCCAGTGCCAGCTGGTGATGCCGTGCGGGTCGGACCACTTGTGCCACGCCTCGTAGAGCGCGAACAGACCACCCAGGCTGAACAGCACGATCGAGACGATGAACGCGTAGACGTAGCGCTCCCGGCCGTAGCCGAAGGGGTGTTCCGGGGTGGCGGCCCGGCGGGCCCGCTTGCCACCGAGCAGCAGCAGGGCCTGGTTGCCCGAGTCGGCGACCGAGTGGATGGACTCGGCGAGCATCGACGACGAACTCGTCAACAGGTAGGCCACGAACTTCGTCACGGCGATACCGACGTTGGCGAGCAGTGCGGCGATGATCGCCTTGGTGCCACCCTGTGTGCTCACTGGTTGGCCAGTTCCTTCATCTCGGTGATCGCCGGGACCGCCATCGGGTCGAGGCCGTGCGCCAGGGCCAGGTAGATCGACGCGAAGTCCGGCACCGCCACCAGCGAGGCCAGCCGCTCCAGCGCCGAGCCGCCCTCGGCGGTGACCACGTCGCACCGTACGCCCCGCCGCTCGGCGAGGGTCTGCACCGCGTCCGCGCGCCGCTCCTCGACGGCGAGCGGCTCGTCGGCGTCGTCCTCGGCGTTCAGGCCACCGTCGCGCAGCAGCACCAGCCGCAGTCGGGTGCCCTCGCCGTCCGACTCGTCGGGATCGGCGAAGATGTCCCGCTCTCCCTCGGCCAGCCCCCCGAAGACGCCGTCGAGCAGCCCGACCCGACCCCGACCGGCCTCGCCGAGCGCACCGGTGACCACCGGATACCGGGCGTTGGCCGACAGGGTGTCACCGAAGCGGCGGGCGGCGACCGCCGCCAGCGGCGACGAGCCCCACACGATCGGGATCGACCCGGCCAACCCGAGGGCGAGGGACTTCGCCGGGTTGACGAAGGACTCCGCGGTCGGGCGACTGCGGTCCGCGTCGGCGTCGAGCCGGGCCGCCGTCTCCGCCAGGTCCGCCTCGTTGACCTTGACCAGGCCGAGGGCCCGGGCGGCGAGCAGTACCGGCACGGTCAGCCCCCAGAGGCTGGCCCGGGCGGGTGCCCGCCGGGGCACCGGGATGAACGGGGCGCGGGCCCGCTCGGCGACCGAGTGCAGTTGCGAGTCCGCCGGGCCCACCGCGACCAGCCGGGCACCCCGTCGGTGGGCGGCCTCGGCCGCGCCCAGTGCCTCCGGGCTGCGACCGGAGGCGCTGACCGCGATCACCACGTCGGCCGCGCCGACCCAGCCGGGTACGCCGGCGAGGCGGTGCGCGATCACCGGTACCGGGCACCGCGGCCCGGCGACCGTGGCCAGCACGTCGCCGGTGCGTCCGGCGGTGCCGATGCCGGCGATCACGACCGCCCGGGGACGTCCGTCGTCGGCGAGTACGGAGAGGTTGGCCTCGGCGGCCAGGGCGGCCGACTCGCGTACCTGCGCGCCCGCCGAGGCGGTGTGGCGCAGCATGCCGCCCGGATCGCGCTCGGCGAGGGCCTGCGGGTCGTCGAGCAGTCGTTCGTCGGCGTTGCGGTGTCCGCTGACGCCGGCCGTCCCGTCGATCACGATCCCTCCGCGGGGACGCGCGCCTCGTCCAGCAGCAGCACCGGCACGTCGTCGCGGACCTCGAAGATCCGGCCACACTCGGTGCACGTCAACGTCTGGGCCGGCGCGTCGTAGGTCAGCGGGGCATGGTGTGTGTCCGGGCAGGCGAGGATTTCCAGCAACTGCGGGTCGAGGGCCACTGCGCGGCTCCTTCCACGTGTGCGGCTTCACCGGTCGGGGGTGCCGACCGGCGCGAGCGATCTTATCGGCGAACCCGGTCGAGCACCTCGTCGCGCAGCGCGGTCATCCGCTCGGCGGTCGGTGCCTCGACGTTGAGCCGCAGCAGCGGCTCGGTGTTCGAGGCGCGCAGGTTGAACCACGCCCCGTCGGCAAAGCGCAGGGTGAGACCGTCCATCTCGTCGGCGTCGGCGTCCGGGTACGCGGCACGCACCTCGGCCACCTTGGCCGCCTGGTCCGCCACCGTCGAGTTGATCTCACCCGAGGCGACGTACCGCTCGTACTCGGCGGCCAGCGTGGACAGCGGCAGCGGCTGCTCGCCGAGCGCCGCCAGGGTGTGCATCGCGGCCAGCATCCCGGTGTCGGCGAACCAGAAGTCCCGGAAGTAGTAGTGCGCCGAGTGCTCCCCGCCGAAGACCGCGTTGGTGCGCGCCATCTCGGCCTTGATGAAGGAGTGACCCACCCGGGCCACCACCGGCTCACCGCCGTGCTCCCGAATGATCTCCGGCACCGCGCTGGAGGTGATCAGGTTGTGGATCACCGTCGACCCCGGGTGCTTGGCCAACTCCCGAGCCGCCACCAACGCCGTGATCGCCGACGGGGAGACCGGTTCGCCGCGCTCGTCGACCACGAAGCAGCGGTCGGCGTCCCCGTCGAACGCCAGACCGATGTCCGCGCCGTGCGCCACCACCGCGCGCTGCAGGTCGACCAGGTTGGCCGGATCCAGCGGGTTGGCCTCGTGGTTGGGGAACGTCCCGTCCAGCTCGAAGTACAACGGCACGATCCGCAGCGGCAGAGCCGGCAGGACGGCGTCGCCGAGCACACTCGGCACGGTGTGCCCGCCCATTCCGTTGCCGGCGTCGACCACCACGGTCAACGGCCGGATTCCGGAGAGGTCGACGAGCGTGCGCAGGTGTGCCGCGTAGTCGGGCAGCAGGTCGCGCCGCTGCGTCGGTGCGGTCGGCTCGCCGAGCGGCTCGTCCTTGTCGAGCAGGGCCTGGGCCCGGTCGCGGATCTCGGCCAGCCCGCTGTCCTGCCCGACCGGGCGGGCACCCGCGTGACAGAGCTTGATGCCGTTGTACTGAGCCGGGTTGTGGCTGGCGGTGAACATCGCCCCGGGCAGCCCCAGCGCGCCGGAGGCGTAGTAGACCATGTCGGTCGAGGCGAGCCCGATCTCGATGACCGGGCGGCCCTCGGCGCGTAGCCCGGCGGCGAAGGCGGCGGCCAGCCCGGGCCCCGAGGCCCGCATGTCGTGCCCGATCAGCACCGCCCGCCCCGGGTCACCGGCGGCGTCGAGCACCTGGGCGAAGGCGACACCGAGCGCGCCGGCGACACGCTCGTCCCACTGGTCCGGCACCGTCCCACGGACGTCGTACGCCTTCACGATCCGGGACAGATCAGACACCGGTTCCACTCCTCGCCTGCGGGTCGTCAACGAACCTGAGCGTATCGGAGCGGAGGCACCCACCCCGGCTCAGCCGCCGAGCCCGCGCCCGTACTCCGGCTCGTCGCCCTTGCCGGCCCCCGATGAACCGTCCGGCTGCCCGGGCACCCTGCCCTCGCCGGGCTCGACCGGGGGCACGACGATCGGCCCGGTCGGCCGGCCGGCGGGCGGAGCGGCCGGCGGACCGGAGGTCGGCCCGGCCGGGCCCGGGATCGGTGCGGGCGGATGACCCGGGATCGGCGCGACCGGGCCGGGAGTCGGCGGGGCCGGCGGGGCGGAGGTGGGCGGAACGGTACGCGCCGACGGCACCGCCGCGCGGGCGGAGGTGCCGGGCGGGACCGGGCGGGTCGGTTCGACCGGGTCGGCAGGCCGGGTCGCGTCACTCGGGTCGGCCGGCCGGCCACCGTACAGACCGCCGGCCGGGCGGGGTGCCGGGGTGCCGCCGTAGATCCGAGGCGTGGCGGGCCGACTCGCACCGTACGCCTGGCCGGGCGGCACCGGCGGCACGCTGCCCGGACCCGGCGGGACCGGTGGGACCGGTGCGGCACCCTGACCGCCGCCGGACCGGTAGGTGGTGCCGCCCGGGTTGCGCGGCGGCAGGGTCTCGAATCCGTCGGCCGGTCGCCCACGGTCCTTGCGATCCTTCCGGGAGCGGTAGACCAACAGGCCGATGAGCAGCGCACCGGCGGCGACCATGGCGATGCCGAAGTACATCACCGGCGACCCGCCGGAGGAATCGCTCTCGGTCTGGGTGAGGTCGTCGGTCGTCTCGGCGGCCAGCGCCACGCTGGGCGTGGCCTCGGCGGTCGGCTCCTCTGTTGGCTGGGTGCTCGGCGACGGCGACGGCGTGGGCGACGGGGAGGACGACGCCGGGGCGCGCCCCCCGACCACCCGTGACGACGCGGCGGCCCGACCCAGCACGGCGCCCCGCGCCGTGGTCGCCTCGCCGGTCACCACCAGTCGGCCATTGGGGGCCGTCGCGGCGAAGGCGACCCGGTACCGCATCGCCAGACCCTTGCCCTTGCAGAGCTCGTCCCGGGCCGGGGCGACCGGTTCGGTGGTGACGAGTCCCGCCGCGCCCGAGACACCCACCGGCACCCAGCGACCGCCCACGTTGGCCTGCACCGCCACCTGGTCGGCCCGTACGCCGGGCAGGCTCAGTCCGAGCGCGGTGCGTACCCGCACGCACCCGTCGGTGCGCTTGCGCACCTCGACGGTCACGCCCGCGGCGGAACGGCCCGCGGTGAAGCTGCCCGCCGAACGCACCCGCACCCGGTCCTCGTCGGCGTGCGCGGGTGCGCCACCGAGCGCCACCAAGGCGCCCAGGAACACGCAGACCGCCGCGATCCGCGCCGTGTGCCGACGTACCGACATGATCAACCACCGTTCCTCCCCCGACGGGGGAACGCCGGTCAGGCTACTACCGGGCCCCGACCTCGGCTGGCCATCGAGCACCCCGCATGTGCGCCGCACCACGTCTGAGCAGCAGTGTGCGGTCGCTCAGGACGCCTGGTCGGGTCCCTTGTCCGGGCCCGACCCGTCGGTGTCGTCCGCTTCGTCCTCCCGGTCCGCCGCGCTCAGCGCCAGCGCAATCGCGATGCCGAGGGCGATTCCGACGCCGATGCCGGCGGCGCCGTCCAGGGCCACCACACCGAGCACCACGCCCAGTAGCATCCCCGATGGCCAGTACCAGAGCCGGGAATCGCCGCCCTTCTTCTTCCGCTCCGCCATCGCCCGAGCGTATTGCGCCCCGTCGAGGCCCACAGCCGCCGTCGCTCGCGCCGTTCGGCGCGGCAGGACGACCGCTCACCTCACGTTCGGTAGGCTCCACCGCACGCAGCGCCACGCAACGACGGAGTCCGATAGGTTACCGGGTGTGATCGACCGCGAACAGGCCGAACAGCTCGCCGCGGTATGGGCCCGCCGCGACTCGGTGCGCCTGGGGCACGAGTGCCGACCCGCGGTCACCGAGTTCGACCTTGGCTACGTCATCACGTCCACAATGTCCACACAGGTCACCCCGCTTGCCGGCGATCTACCCACCACTGTGGTCGACAAGCGGACCGGTGAGGTGAGCACCTGGCCGAGGGTGTCGCCGGACGTGGTGGCCCGGCTCTACCGGCGCAGCCGGGCCACCGGCCGGCCAGCTCCGCGCACCGTGGACCCGGCCGGCCAGTTGCTGCGCGAGATCCACCGGTCGCCGACGCCGACCACGACCGCGCGCCTCAGCGTCGAGCGACGGATCGTCACCGCGCAGGGCGTCAAGGGGGACGTGGAACTCAACCATCACCCGCTGGTCCGGGCGTACCTCGACAGCCAGCCCACCGGCCATCTGGTGCGCGGGGCGACCCGGCACGCGGAGTTCGTGGCGGTTTCCGACGTCCTGTACAAGTTCGACCAGGGCCGCACCGCCGAGGGCATCACCGCCCTGAGCATGGGCGACGCGAAGGAGCTGCTGACGTCGGCTCGCCTCGAGGTGTTCCAGGTACGCGAGCCGGGCGATCCGCACGGTGGGCCAGCCGAGCGGCCCTGTGACTCCTGCCTGAACATGCTCGTGGAGTTCAACGTCCTGGCCGGCGCCGAACGGGCCCACACCACGCCCTGGTTCCCGGAACCGGCCCCCGCCGCGGTGCCCGGCCGGTTTCCTCCGCAGGTGGCGCAGGCGCTGGTCGCCGCCGGCTGGCGGCCGCACCCCGCTGGCGTGGCCGCGCTGGGCCCAGCGGGCCACCAGGTCGGCGCGGCTGCCGGCCGGGCCCACGGGCTCGCCGCCGTCGGTGCCCTTCCGCGCCTGCGCAGCCAACGGCGCGGGCCCGGTGAACAGGTGTGGATCTCGCGCTTCGACATCGACCCCCGCCAGGTCGCCCGGACCGCCGAGTCGCTGCGGGACTTCGCGGCGGTCGTCGGCACCCGGATGCACCCGATCGGCACCGAGAGCCGGCACAGCATCGTCGCGGCCGACGAACTGGGCCGGATCTTCGCGCTGGACCAGGCCGGCGAGTGGTTTCTCGGGATCGACATCGACGCCGCGCTCACCACCCTGCTGCTCGGCCGCGCCCCGGCCCGGGTACGCGACGACGGCGGTTGGTGACGCCGCCGGTCAGCGCCCCATACCGGTCAGCGCGGTCGACGCGGCGGACATGACGCCGGCCGGTAACCCGGCCTCGGTCCGGGCGTCAGCCCAGCACCTCGACGACGTTGTTGCGCACCAGGTTCTTGCCCGGCTCCCGGATCTGCTCCATCGCGGCGGAGTTCAGCAGCACGCAGCTGCCCGAGGGACCGGTCACGGTGACCGTGGTCGCCCGGTCGTTGTCCAGGTTGGTCACCCGCAACCGGGTGCCCACCGGGAAGCGGTCACTCGTCGCGGCCGGTGCGGCGGCCTCCTCGAAGAAGGTGATCGCGCCCCGACAGGCCGACCCGGCCACCGGACGGGCCGCCGGCGGTGAGGCCGAGCCGGGTCGGTCGCCGATCACGCCCGGCCGTCCCGCGCCCGGCTGCGCGGCGACGTCGCCGATCCGCTCGACCACGTTGCGTCGGATCACGTTCTTGCCGGGCTCCCGGACGAGTTCCATCGCGGCGGCGTTGAGCAGCACGCAACTGCCCGACGGGCCGACGACGGTCACCTCCGCCGATCTGTCGTTGTCCAGGTTCGTCACCCGCAGCCGGGTACCGACGGGGAACTGGTTGCTGGTGGCGGCCGGGTCGCCCGCCTCGGCCGAGAACGTGATCGACCCGGCGCAGACGCTCTGCCGGGTCGGTGCGCTGTCCGCGAACCCGAGTCCGGTGCCGACCGCCACCGTCGCCGCGGCGATCACCGCCACCCCCGCCGCCAGCACGTGCTTCCGCTGCAGCTTCACCTGTTTCTCCCGTCCTCACACCCGTGTGTTCGAGGGCTGGTACGGCCGGGGAGCGCTTCGCAGTTCATCACCGTGACACTCGTCGAAAACAAAGCTTCGAGTGAGCCCGCGACAAAACCGTCATACCGGGCCGTAACGGGTATGCGGGGCACCGGTCAGCAACGCCCAGTAGCGATCCCCGTACGACCAGTGCCACCATTCGGTCGGGTAGTTCACCAGGCCGGCCCCGCGCAGGGCGGCAGCCATGATCTGCCGGTGCCGGCGGGCGTCGGCGCCGATCGACGAGGCGGCGGTGAAGCAGGCGTTGTCGCTCGCCTCCGGGGTGGCGTCCACCGCCGTGCCCATGTCCAGCTCGACGCCGTCCACGGTGCACAACGTGAGATCCACCGCGCCGCCGGTGCTGTGCGGGGCCACCTCCACCGGTGAGACGAACTTGGTGGTCTCCCGGTACAGCCGCTCCGGCGACCAGTCCGGGTGGCTGCGGCGCAGCTCCTCCCGGTAGCCGGTGAAGATGTCCAACTGCGCCTGGTGGGGCCGGTAGCCCTCGACGATCAGCAGGCGCATCCCGTCGGGCAGCGCGCGCTGCGCCGCCAACAGGCGGTCCACCACTGGCCGGCGCAGCCGCGCGTACGCACCGGTCGGATCGGCTGCCCGCGCGTCCAGCCGCAGTTCGGGAACCTCGCGCAGGTCGACCAACGGCGCACCGTCATCGGCGCCGCGGACCGCCGCGACCCGCGGATCGCAGAGCAGGATCATCGTCCGGCTCCCCCGCCGGGCCGCTGCACGTGCCGGGCGAAGGCCAACGCGACGAGACGATCCAGGATCTCCCGGTAGTCGACACCGGCCGCCGCCCACACCTTCGGGTACATCGAGTGCGCGGTGAAGCCCGGCATGGTGTTCAACTCGTTGACGTACAACTCGCCGGCGACCTCGTCGAACAGGAAGTCGACCCGGGCCAGGCCCCAGCCACCGATCGCGGCGAACGCCCGCACGGACAGGTCCCGGATCCGCTCGGTCACCTCCGGGGGCAGCGAGGCCGGGACGATCATCGGATCGGTGTCGCCGAAGTACTTCTGGCGGTAGTCGAACCAGCCGCCACTGACCCGTACCTCGCCGACCGCTGACGCGTCCGGGCGGGTGCCGCCGAGCACACCGCACTCCAGCTCCCGACCGCTGACCCCCTGTTCCACCACGACCACCGTGTCGTGTCGCAGCGCCTCCTCGATCGCCGCCGCCAGATCGTCGCCCTCGGCCACCCGGGAGATGCCGATCGAGGAGCCCATCCGGGCCGGCTTGACGAACACCGGGCGACGCAGGCCCAGCACCAGCTTTTCCGGATCCTCCGTGGTCCGGTAGGTGGTCGCGTCGAAGGAGACGTGCGGGGTGATCGGCACTCCCTCGGCCCGCAACGCCCGCTTCATCGCCACCTTGTCCATGCCCACGGCCGAAGCCAGAATGCCGCACCCGACGTACGGCACACCCAGGGATTCGAGCAGCCCCTGCACCACCCCGTCCTCACCGAACGGACCGTGCAGCACCGGAAAGACCACGTCCAGCTCGGCGTGCACCGCGCCGGGGGCGTCCATCGCGGTCACCACCGCCGTGCCGGACCGCGGCCCGGCCCGCAACTCCACCGCCGGACCGATCACCGTCAGCCGGTCGTCGATCGCCCGCTCGGACGGCGTGCCGGCGAGAAACCCGGACAGCGCCGCGTCCGGCACGAGCCGCAACCCGCCGGTACGGGTCACCCCGATGGCGACGATGCGGTAACCACCGCCGGCCAGCGCCCGAGCCACGCCGAGCGCGGAGGCGCAGGAGACGTCGTGCTCCGCCGACGGGCCGCCGAACAGAATTCCAATGCGTACCGGCGCGCTCACGCCACTGCCACCTCTTCCTCGATTCGGGCGGTCGCCGTCAGTCGGGCGACCAGTTCCGGTTCCACGTTTCCGCCGGTCAGCACCACGCCGATCGTGCGCTGCCGGGCACCGGCCGCCGCCGGCAACCGCTCGGCGGCGGTCAACCGCCGCGTCCCGCCCGACCCGAGCGAGCGCAGCCCGTGGTCGGTGCCGAGCGAGTGCGGCCTCCAGTCGGCGGCGACCCGTAGCGCGCCGGCCAGGCCCGCCGCTCCCGACGGTTCGGCCAGCACCTTCAGTTCCAGCAGCAGCAACCGGAAGGCCGCCGCGATCTCGTCGTCGTCCACCCGCACCACGGCACGCAGCCGGTCGCGCAGCACGGCGAAGGGCAGGTCACCCACACAGGACGGACGCAGTCCGTCGGCGATCGTCGGTGCCGGCGGGACCGCGACGGGTCGACCGGCGGCCAGGCTGCGGGCGAGTGAGTCGCAGCCACGGGGCTCGACCCCGTACACCTCGATCGGCCGGCCGGTCGCGGCCAGACAGGCACCGGCCGCACCACCACCCCCACCGACCGGCAGCACGAGGGCGTCCAGCGGGGTGCCGGCCCGTTCGGCCTCCTCGATCAGTTCGAGGCTGGCACTGCCCTGCCCGGCGACGACGTCCGGATGGTCGTACGCGTCGACGATCGGGTGGCCGGTCTCGTCGCTCACCCGACGGGCCACGGCCAGTCGCTCCTCGACCGTCGTACCGGCGAGCACCACCCGGGCTCCCGCCGCGCGGGCCCGGGCCACCTTCGTCGCCGCCGCGTCGACCGGAAGCACCACCGTGGCGGCCAGTGCGAACGCGCGCGCCGCGAGCGCCACCGCCACCGCGTGGTTGCCGGTGCTCTGCGCGACCACCCCGCTGCGCCCGGCCGCTGCCAGCCGACCCACCGCGAACAGCCCGCCGCGCATCTTGTACGAGCCGCCGGCCTGGAGGTTCTCCGCCTTCAGCAGCACCCGGGCACCGGCCAGCCGGTCGATCACCGGTGCGCTCAGCACCGGGGTACGCACCACCCGGCCGGCCAGCCATCGAGCTGCCTCCGGCACGTCGATCGGGGCCGGGACGGCTCCGGGGGGATCGGTGTGGGTCATGTCCTCTCCTTCGAAGTCGATCAGTGAGACGCCGTCGCCACGAGCGGTGCCACCGGCCAGGTCGCGGCCACGCCGATCAGGTCGCAGGCACGCCGAAGGTCGGGCTGCCGATCTGTTCGGCCCCGTTCGTGGGTTCGCTTGCCGGCCTGGCGGCCGGGTCAGGGTGCGGTGGGTAGTTGGACGTCCACCCGCAGTCCGCCGTACTCGGCGGGGCGAGCGGCGATCAGGCCGTCGTGGGCCTGGGTGATCGAGCGGGCGATGGCGAGGCCGAGGCCGGCACCACCGCTGTGGTTCGTCCGGTCCCGGGCCAGGCGGCGGAACGGCTCGAAGAGCCCGGCGACCGCCTCGGCCGGCACCACCTGGCCCGTGTTGGCCACGGTCAGGGCCGGGCTGCGGCCGACCGTGACGGTGAGGGTGCCGCCCGGTCGGTTGTACTTGATCGCGTTCTCCACCAGGTTGGTCACCAGGCGTTCCAGCAGCACCCGCTCGCCCATCACCAGCCGGGGTTCCAGGTGGCTCTGCACCGTCAACCCGGCCTCGGTGATCCGGTCCTGGTACGTGGCCAGCACCCCGGTCACCATCTCGTCGAGTCGCTGCGGGGTACGGGAACGCAACCCCTGGTCGCTCTCGCTGAGCGCGAGCAGCCCCTCGATCAGCCGCTCGTTGCGTTCGTTGGTCTCCAGCAACTGGCCGGTCAGCAACTCCAGCTGTTCACCGGTGAGCGAGCGGGCCATCCCGACCTCGATGAGGGTCCGCTGCACCGCCAACGGCGTACGCAGTTCGTGGGAGGCGTTCGCGGCGAACCGTCGCTGACCCTCGTAACCGGCGGCGATGCGCTCCATCATCTCGTCGATGGACCGGGCCAGCCGGGCCAGTTCGTCGTTGCCGCGCGGGCGGAGCCGGTGACCGAGATTCTGCGGCCCGACCTGCGCGACCGGCCCGGCCAGATCCCGCACCGGACGCAGGCACCACAGCGCGCCGGCCCAGACCCCGATCACCGCGACCAGGAGCACGGCGAGCGGGGCGAGTGCCAGGACCAGATCGAGGAAGTTGTACGCCTGGCCGCAGAGCACGCTCGACCCGGGCAAACCGGTGCCGCAGAGCCGCGTGCCCCAGAGCCACACCTGGCTCAGGGCCCACCTCGCCAGCTCGGGAGCGGCGTATCCGACGAACAGCGCGACCACGCCGACCAGCACGACCCGCCAGCGCGGGGTCACTCGGCACCGCCGATGCGGTACCCGGCGCGGGGCACCGTGTGGATGACCTGCGGCTCGCCGAGCTTCTTGCGCAGCGTCATCACGGTGACCCGGACGACGTTCGTGAACGGATCGGCGAACTCGTCCCACGCCTGTTCCAGCAGGTCCTCGGCGCTGACCACCCGGCCCTCGGCGCGGAGCAGCACGTGCAGCACCGCGAACTCCTTCGGGCTCAGGCCGACCGGCCGGCCGGCTCGGGTGACCGTGTGCCGCGCCACGTCCAGGACGACGTCGTGCGCCCGCAGTACCGGCGGCACGGCCGGGGCGGAGCGCCGTCCCAGTGCCTGTACCCGGGCGACCAACTCGGCGAAGGCGAACGGCTTGGTCAGGTAGTCGTCGGCACCCAGCCCCAGGCCCTCCACCCGGTCGCGGATGCCGGCGGCGGCGGTGAGCAGCAGCACCCGGGTACCGGAGCCGGACGCCGCCAGGCTGCGGCACACCTCGTCACCGGTATGTCCCGGCATGTCCCGATCCAGCACGGCGACGTCGTACCGGTTCACCCCGACCCGTTCCAACGCTCCGTCACCGTCGTAGCAGACGTCCACCGCCATCGAGAGGCGACGCAGCCCCTCCGCGACGGTGTCCGCCAACAACCGCTCGTCGTCCGCCACCAGCACCCGCACGCTTCCGCTCCCCGTGGTCCTCGCTGTCGGCCATACGTTCCCAGGCAGGAGTTAAGGGTTCCGTAAGCGCCCGCCACCCCAATACTCCACGTAACCGCGCGCCAACCCCGCCCCGCCCCACCCCGCCCCGCCCCGCCCCGCCCCGCCCCCGCGATCTTGCACTTTTGGTCGCCGAAATGTCTTGTTAGAGCGCTTTTGCACCGACAGAAAGTGCAAGATCGCGGGGCAGGTGGGGTGCGAGGCGGGCGGGGTGGGGGCGTCAGGAGAGGGCGGTTCGGATGGTGGCGATGATGTAGTTGGGGCGACGGTAGAGGTCGCGATCGGTGAAGTACCGCATCCGCCAGCCCTGCGCGTCGAGCCAGTTGACACGTTCCCGGTCGTACCTGAGGCTCTCGCGACCCAGATGGGAGACACCGTCGTACTCGATGCCGACCCTGCGTTCGCGGTAGCCGAGGTCCAGGCGATATCGCTGTAAGCCGTCGGCGTCGTGCACCCAGAGTTGCGGCTCAGGTGGCGGTAGCCGCCCGTCGACCAGTACCAACCGCAACTGACTCTCCTGGCGGCATTCCGCCCGGCCGTCGGCCAGCGACACCAACTCGCGCGCCTGTCGCACCCCGCGCAATGCCCGATGCCTGCACACCTCGGCGATCAGATCGTCGGGGCTCACGGCACCGGACCTGAGAGCGCAGTCCAACACGGGAAGTGCGTCGAGCCGCCGCACCGTACGCGCCAGGTCGATCGCGCAGCGCGCCGCCGGCACACAGGGCAGCCCACCGACGAGGACCGGCTGCACCGGCAGCACGGACCGATGCACGACCAGCCCGGGTAGCCGGGGTTTCGGCGCGATGGCCGGCAGTTGGACGTGCACGAGGTCGTCGCGCAGAACGCCGAAGCCGTACCGTCGGGCCGCCGTCTGTCGGGTCAGCACGGCGCCCTCCGGCAGACACAGCAGCAGCGCCCGCAGTTCGTCGTCGTCATCGAGGGGTTGATCGGCATAGACACCCCTCCGCACGCGGCGCAGTTCCTCCCGGCCCAGTCGGGTACGAAGTCGTCGGGCGCTGAGCGTCCGCAGCAGAGTTTCCACTCGCCACAGTTGAGCAATCATGCGGACACCCTCCCCGTCCCGCCACCCACCGTTCCGCCCCCACCAACTCCCCTGTGGACAACCCTCCCTCCTGTGGAAAACCACCCCCAACCCCGACCCTCGTGCTACCCCACCCCACCTTCTCCGCGATCTTGCACTTTTCGACGCGACATTTCCGGTTGAAGCGCTCATAATGGCGACCGAAACTGCAAGATCGCGGGGGTGGCGGCGCGTCGGGTCAGGGGCGGGCGCGCAGCGAGGTGGCCAGCACCAGCAGCAGCGCGACTCCGAACATGGCCGTGCCGATGACGTTCACCTGCGGTGGGATGCCCCGCTGGGCGGCACCCCAGACGTACATCGGGAACGTGACGGTGGTGCCCGAGTTGAAGTTCGTGACGATGAAGTCGTCGAAGCTGAGCGAGAACGCCAACAGGGCGGCGGCCACGATGCCGGGCAGCACCAGCGGCAGGGTGATCCGCCGGAACGTCTGCCACTCGCCGGCGTACAGGTCCATCGCGGCTTCCTCCAGCCGCCGGTCCATCCCGCTCAGCCGGGCCTTCACGGTCACCACCACGAACGACACACAGAACATGACGTGGGCGACGACGATGGTCCAGAAGCCGAGCGGCACCCCGCCGGAGACGAAGAGGGCGAGCAGCGACGTGCCCATCACCAGTTCCGGCGTCGCCATCGGCAGGAAGATCAGCACGTTGAGGGTGGACCGACCCCGGAACCGGTGCCGGGCCAGGGCAAACGCCATGAGCGTGCCGAGCAGGGTCGCCGCCACGGTGGCGAGGAACCCGATCTGGACGCTGCGCAGCACCGCCTCGCACATCTCCGAGGTGGCGCACGGGTTGCGCCAGTTGTCGAGGGTGAACTCGTTGAAGTCGTACGACAGCCGGCTGGAGGGGCGGTTGAACGACAGCGCGGCGACCACCGCGATCGGCAGGAACAGGTAACCGAGCACCAGCAGCGCCACGCCCAGCACCCAGTGCTCGGCGAACCAGCGGGAGATCCTCACGGTGCCTGCCATTCGTTCGCGACTGCGGGGCTCCGCTGCGCTGCACTCCTCACGCTCACAGGGCCCGCCTTTGATTCGCGACTGCGGGGCTCCGCTGCGCTGCACTCCTCACGCTCACAGGACGTCCCTCGTCCCGGTGCGGCGGAGGTAGCCGAAGACCACCGCGAGGATCGCCGTCATGAGCAGGAACGACAGCGCCGCGCCCTGCGGATGGTCGAGCCGGACCAGGAACGCCGAGTCGATGACATTGCCGATCATGTACTCGTTCGGGGTGCCGAGCAGTTCGGCGTTCAGGTAGTCGCCGGTCGCCGGGATGAAGAAGAGCAGGGTGCCGGCGGTCAGGCCGGGCATCGACAGCGGCAGGGTGACCCGCCGGAACGTCTGCAGCGGGCTGGCGTACAGGTCGCTGGACGCCTCCAGCAGCCGGCGGTCCAGCCGTTCCAGGCTCGCGTACAGCGGGAGCACCAGGAACGGCAGGAAGTTGTACGTCAGGCCGAGCACCACCGCGACCGGAGTGGCCAGCAGCCGGCCGTCCGGGCCGAGCAGGTGCACGTCGCGCAGCAGCCCGACCAGCCAGCCGTTGTCCGACAGGATGGTCTTCCAGGCCAGGGTACGCAGCAGGAAGCTGGTGAACATCGGCGCGATCACGCAGACCAGCAGCAGGTTCTTCCACCGGCCGGCCCGCTGCGCGATCGCGTACGCCAAGGGGTAGCCCATCAGCAGCGCCAGCACCAACGCGATGCCGGCGTACCCGAAGGACCGGCCGAACTGCGGCCAGTACGCCTGCAAGGCCGCCGGGTAGTTGCCGAACGCCCAGGTCAGCGTGTACCCGGTGGAGAGCGAGCCGGCGGGGTCGTAGAGGCTGGCCGCGGCGAGCTGCACCAACGGCACGACGAAGAACAGGAACAGCCAGGCCGCGCCCGGCAGCAACAGCAGGTACGGCAGGAACCGGCGATGCTCCGGCCGGCCACCAGGTGACGGCGACGCCGGCTGCTCCCCGGCACCGGGGGGTGCCTGGGCCGGTGCGCTCACGCCCCCGCCTCGCTTCGTGGGCTCACCGGGCCGCGCCGACCGGTTCGTCCCGCATCGGGGCGGTCCGGTCGTCGTCGACGTGCCGGCCGAGCAGGAAGGCGTGCCGCGGATCCCAGTACGCCACGGCCCGCTCCCCGACGGCGAAACGCTCCTGGGCACCGCTGTTGGCGACGAAGACGCTCAGCTCATCGCCCCAGCCGGTACGCAGCAGGTACTGCGTGCTCACCCCGACATAGGAGGCGTCGGTGATGCTGCCTTCGACGTGCTGGTGGCCGGTCGGCACCTGCCCGGCCGCCGCGGCCAGGTGCAGCTTCTCCGGGCGTACGCCCAGGAGAACCGGACCCTGGGCGGCGCGGGACCGCGCCGACGGCACGGAGAACCGCGCGCCGTGCGCGGTGACCAGCAGGTCACCGCCGTTGCCGCCGGAGACGTCACCGGCGATCAGGTTGGACTGGCCGAGGAAGTTCGCCACGAAGGCGGTCGCCGGGAACTCGTACAGCTCGGCCGGCGCGCCCAGTTGCTCGATCCGGCCGGCGTTCATCACCGCGACCGCGTCCGCCATGGTCATGGCTTCCTCCTGGTCGTGAGTGACGTGCACGAACGTGACGCCCACCTCGGTCTGGATGCGCTTGAGTTCGATCTGCATCCGGCGACGCAGCTTGACGTCGAGCGCACCGAGCGGCTCGTCGAGCAGCAGCACCTGCGGGTGGTTGATCAGTGCCCGGGCCAACGCGACGCGCTGCTGCTGGCCGCCGGAGAGCTGGGCGGGGCGGTGCCGCTCGTACCCGTCGAGCTGCACCAGGGACAGCATCCGCCGGACCTGGCCGTCGACCGAGCGGATGCCGCGCCGCCGCAGCCCGAAGGCGACGTTCTCGAAGACGTCCAGGTGCGGGAAGAGCGCGTAGCTCTGGAACACCGTGTTGACCGGTCGTTTGTACGGCCGCAGCCGGGTGATGTCCCGGTCACCGAGCAGCACCCGCCCGCGGGTCGGTTCCGCCAGGCCGGCGACCATCCGCAGGGTGGTGGTCTTGCCGCAGCCCGAGGCGCCGAGCAGGGCGAAGAACGAGCCCTGCGGGACCGTCAGGTCCAGCTCCTCGACCGCGGTGAAGGCGCCGAACGTCTTGGTGAGGTTGACCAGCCTCAGATCGCCGGCCGGGGTCTGCGCAGCCACCGTCACGCCCCGATGACCTGCTGGAACTTCGTTTCGTACTCCCGTTCCTGCGGCTCGTCGAGCGCCATGAAGACCTTGGCCTTGGCGAGCATGGCCTCGTCGGGGAAGATCAGCGGATTCGCGGCCAGTTCCGGATCGATCTTCTCCAGCTCCGCCTGCGCCCCCTGCACCGGGCAGATGTAGTTGACGTACGCGGCGAGCTGAGCGGCGACGGCCGGATCGTAGTAGTAGTTGATCAGCTCCTCGGCGTTGGCCTTGTGACCGGCCCGGTTCGGCACCAGCAGGTTGTCCGACCAGAGCAGTACGCCCGATTCGGGCACCACGAACTTGATCCGTTCGTCCTCGAAGCCGAGCTGGATGATGTCACCGGACCAGCCGACGCACGCCGCGATGTCGCCCTTGGCCAGGTCCGGGGCGTAGTCGTTGCCGGTGAACCGGCGGATCTGCCCGGAGTCGACGGCCCGCCTGAGCTTGTTGAGCGCGTCGTCGAACTGGGCGGCGGTGAAGTCGGTCGGGTCGTGGCCGTTGGACATCAGCAGCAGTCCCATGGTGTCGCGCATCTCGCTGAGCGCGGTCACCCTGCCCTTGAGGTCGGGGCGGGTGAGCAGCTCGTCGACGGTACGGATCTCGCCGGTGACCCGGCCGTTGTAGGCCAGTCCGGCGAGGCCCGACTGCCACGGGATCGCGTACTGGTCCGCGGTGTCGAAGGGCCGGTTCCGCAGCGACGGCAGGAGGTTGGCCTCGACGTTCGGCAGCTTCGACTTGTCAAGCTTCTGGATCCAGCCGAGCCGGATCATCCGGGCGGCCATCCAGTCGGTGAGCACCATGATGTCCCGCCCGGTGCTCTGGCAGGCGGCGAGCTGGTTCTGCACCTTGCCGAAGAACTCGTTGTTGTCGTTGATGTCCTCGGCGTAGGTCACCTGGATGCCGGTCCTGCTGACGAAACCGTCCAGGCTGGGGCGCTTCGACTCGTCGTCGGGGTCCACGTCCATGTACTGCGGCCAGTTGGAGAACGCCAGCGTCCGCTCCGCGCCGGACAGATCCTCGCTGACGCAACCCTCCTCGGTCTGCTGCGCGGCGGGGGTACCGCAGCCGGTCAGGGTGCCGCCGCCGGCGAGGAGGGCGGCCGAGCCGAGGGTGCCGGTGAGCAGGCCACGCCGGGTGAAGGGCCGGTGGGCACCACGCATGAGACGGTTCCTATCAATGATCGTGGGCGACGGGACGAGGGTGGGCCGCCGGCTGGGGCTGGAGAGCCGGCGGCGACAGACGAATGATCCTGACATGAGGCGAGGGTGCCGGCCACGCCCCGGGCACCTTCCCTGACTCACCCTGCCCCGCCACCGGCCCCTCGACCCAAACCAGACCGCTCGCCCCACCCAGACCACTCGCCCACCCAGACCGCTTGACCCACCCAGACCCCTCGCTCGCCCAGACCAGACCCACGCATGCCGGACCCACGCGGGCCGGACCCACGCGGGCCGGACCCAGGCAGGCCACCTGGCCCACCCAGGCCGCTTGATCCACTCGACATGCCGCATCCCGCGCCATCCAGGTCGCCTAAGACCGCAAGATGCCGCATCTCGACGACCGAGCCGGGCGAGAGGACCGGCTGAAGGGGGCCGGGTAAAGGGTGCCGGGCGACTGAGCGGGGCGACCAGCCGGGCGACTGAGCGGGGCGACCAGCCGGGCGACGTGGCGGGCGGGGCACCGGATGCGGCGACCGGGCCGGTAGGCGAAGCAGAGTGGCGGCTCAGACGGTACTGCGGACGGTGCTGGTGACGAAGGCACGCCAGGCGCTCGGGGTGAAGGCCAGGGTGCCGCCGGTCCGGTCCTTGCTGTCGCGCACCAGCACCCGGCCGGGCAGGTTGTCGGCCACCTCGACACAGTCGCCGCCGTTGTTGCTGCTGCGGGTGGCGGTACGCCAGCTTGCGCCGGTCAACTCCATGTCGTCGCCCTCCAGATCAGGCGCGATGCTTGGCTTGCGTGACGAAGGCACGCCAGGCGGCCGGAGTGAAGGCCAGGGTGCCGCCGGTCCGGTCCTTGCTGTCGCGCACCAGCACCCGGCCGGGCAGGTTGTCGGCCACCTCGACACAGTTGCCGCCGTTGTTGCTGCTGCGGGTGGCGGTACGCCAGCTGGCGCCGGTCAACTCCATGTCGTCGCCACTTCCCTGATCAGGTCGATGGACCGTCGGCGGGGCAGCGCCTCACCGGTGACGCTCTCCCACCTCGCGCCCAGGCTAGCAAGGTCGGCACTGTCGGTCACCACCTGACCGCGCAGTTGATTGTCCAGATAGGCCGCCTCCGCGCCGTCCGGCATCCGGGCCAGCACGAACGGCCCGGCCAGGCCGGTGTGCCACGGGTTCTCCGCCGGAATCACCCGGACCTGCACGTGCTCCCGCTCACCCAGCGTGGCCAGCTGGGCCAACTGCTCCGCCATCACGCTCGGATCGCGGCTGACCGGCCGCCGCAGCACCACCTCGTCGATCACCGCGACCAACTGAAGCGGGGTCTCCCGCTCCAGCACCCGCTGCCGCGCCAGCCGCGCCACCACGATCTCGTCGACCTCCGCCGGCGACAGCAGGCCGCCGGTGGCCAGCACCGACCGGGCGTACGCCTCGGTCTGGAGCAGCCCCGGCACGAGCAGTGGCTCGTACGACCGGAGGGACCGGGCGTCCTGCTCCAGTTCCGCCCACGCCCGGAACCAGGGCAGGTCCCGGCGGCGGAACGGCTCCGGCCAGAGTTCGGCGGCCTTGCGCCCGAGGAGGTTGGCGACGGCGATCCTGGTCCGCGGATGCGGGATCCGCCCGTCCGCCAGCCAGCGAGCCGCCGTCTTCGGGTCGACGCCCACCTTCCCGGCCAGGGACTCGGCCGTCTCGCCCTTGTCCGCCATCGCCACCCGCAGCGCCTCGTTGCCCACAGTCCCGTTGCCCATCGCGCCCTCCCGACTCGCGTCACCCTCCGGCGCACGCTAGTCACCAGGAGTCGCCGTGTCCGTCGCCTGCCGGCGTGTTGCACCAGGACTGTTTCGCACATCCGAGGCGCACCCCAGACGCCCCCGAGACGCCCCGCCGACGCCCAGTCGCAGTCGCCCCAGCGCCGACGCCCACCCAACGACGCCGTCCCCGCGATCAAGAAGTTCTGGTCGCCCCAGGGCTCGGAACGCGACCAAAACTTCTTGATCAACGCCGACAGACGGCTGGGTTGGGTTAGTGGGTGGGGGGGATTACGCGGAGGTGGCCGCGGCGGGAGGTTGAGGACGCGGCGGGGGGTGTGGAGGGGTGGTTCTGGTCGTCCTGGGGAGGACGGGGGGCGGGGCGGGCGGCCTCGCGGACCGCTTCGGCGAGTGCGACCAGGTCGTCGGTGGTGGGCGGCGGCGGCTCGAACTCGCCCTCGTGGCGGACGACCTCCCAGCCGCGCGGAGCGGTCAGGCTGCGGGCGTGCGGCTCGCAGAGGTCGTACGTGTGCGGCTCGGCGAAGGCGGCCAGCGGGCCCACCACGGCCGTCGACTCGTTGTAGACATAGGTCAGCGTGGCGACCGCTTGCCGGGGGCAGCCGTTGCGGGAGCAGCGCCGTGGTGACCTCACCGGCGCAGGGTATCTCCATTACCGGCTCCGGCGCACCGCTTCGCGTTACGACACGCCCGTCTTGGTGATCACATTTCTCGTCCGGCGGCCGCAACGCGCCAGGTGGCCGGCGCTGACGCTGCTCGGCGGGGACCGGAAGCTACTCTTTGGCACATGACGAGCCCGGAGAACCGCCGCCCCGGCACCGGCCGGCGGGCGCACCGCGACCGGCACGGACGCGGTCTGCGTGGGCGGCTGGTGCCGGCCACCGTGCCGCTGGCGCGGACCAAGGCGGAGATCTTCGACGATCTGGTGCTGGACACCGTCGAGACGCTGGAGCGTCGGTTCGCCAAGGAGCTGGCCGGGGTGGAGTTCGCCGTCGAGGACGTCCCGCCCGACCTGAACGTCTACGACTCCGACGTGCTGGAGGACGGCGAAGTGCCGCTGGCCCGGCTGCTGCCCGGTCGGCCCGGCCGCCAGGAGGTGCCGCCTCGGATCGTGCTGTACCGGCGACCGCTGGAATTCCGGGCGATGGACCGGGAGGATCTCGCCGACCTGGTCCACGACGTCATCATCGAACAGGTGGCGAACCTGCTCGGCGTCGACCCGGACGAACTGGCCTGATCGCCCCCGCACCGTCACCGACCAGCCGGGCGCCTGCGCCGACCAGCCGACACGTCCGCCGACGACCAACCCCGACACGTCCCTCGACGACCAACCCCGGCGCGTCCGCTGGCGACCAGCCGGCACGGCCAGCGCGCGAAATCCCCGCAGGACCGACCCGTCCGCTGGCAGCCGCGCGCCGGGCCGGACCGCCGCAGCGGGTGGGACGGTCCCCCAACCGTCCCGCCCCACGTCAAGTCAGGCCGCCCGGCGCTTGAGCTTGCGCCGCTCCCGTTCGGAGAGTCCACCCCAGATCCCGAACCGCTCGTCGTGGCCGAGAGCGTATTCGAGGCATTCCGTCTTGACCTCGCACCGCGAGCAGATGCGCTTCGCCTCGCGGGTCGAGCCGCCCTTCTCGGGGAAGAACGCCTCCGGGTCGGTCTGCGAGCACAGGGCCCGCTCCTGCCACTCCGGCGCGTTTCCGAGCAGGTCGGCCGCCTCGAGCTGGCCGTCCATTCAGTTGCCTCCTTGTCGCGCACCGGCGTCGTCGCCGCTGCAACCCCCCACGCGAAAGGCGTGCTTTTGTCCGTCCGGTCCGGTTATCGTGCGTTCCGTGCGAACAACCCCATTCAAATTACACGCGTGTAATGCGTGCGCCGTCAAGCCAAACTTGATAATGGAGTCGCCCTCCCGACACGCGTCCGGGACGGCCGTCCGTACCACCCGGTCTCGCCCTGCCCTATCGATTCAGACCCCGGCCTAGTAACGCCCTCCCCGGCGAGTTGCCCGAGTTTTCTCCCGTGGCGCGCCGGGCGCCACCGAAGCGGTCGAGCTTCGCGGCGGCGCCGGAGAAGCCGCTCATCAAGATCCGTTGATCTTGATGAGCAAGGTTATCCCGACTTCGCCAACCCCGCCCGCCAAGCGGGTGAACGACGACCGCGTCCCGCCCACATTGTGGACGGGACGCGGCGGGCGGGACTCCGGCAGTTCAGTCGGCCAACGGCTGCAAGCTGGTCGGCAAGGCGAATTCGGCCACCACCCCACCGGACACGGTGACCGATCCAACAGGCGTGTCAGCGTCCCACCAAACGGTATAGACGCCGGCCGGAAGGTCCGGATAGACCGCACTGTGGAACGTGCCGTCCCGGACCCGACGCTCGCGTACGGCGGAGTGCGTACGCGGGTCACCGTCCCGGTCGGCCCGGCTCACCTCGATCTCCCGACCGAGCAGCTGCCGCCCGGTGTAGATGATCAGTGCTCCGGTGTCACCACCCAGGGTCAGCTTCGGCCCACCCCCCTGAGGTTTCACAGTGATCATGACCAACCTTTCCGGCGGCGGCGCGCAGACGCCGCGTTGACGGACGGGGGTCACGACAGACCACGCCGGACCCCCGGTGCGGGGTGCCGGCGACGGTCCTCGCCGCGCCGCCGCCGGCACCGACGGGTACGTCCGCCGGAAGGCGAAGGTTCGACCCTAGGCCGCGATGTGACCGTACGCAGTGGTGCGCCTACGCGCCGGTCGGCCCGCCGCCGCCGCGATGGCCCGCAACTGCTCCTCGGTACGCGCCGACCCGTTGCCGGAACCGGCCATCCGCGAGATGGTCTCCTCCATCAGCGTGCCCCCGAGGTCGTTGCAGCCGCCGCGCAGCAACTCCGCGGTGCCGGCGTCGCCCAGTTTCACCCAGGAGCACTGGATGTTGTCGATCCGACCGTGCAACAGCACCCGTGCCATCGCGTGCACCACCCGGTTCTCCCGCCAGGTCGGGCCTGGGCGGGCGATGCCCGCGAGGTAGATCGGGGCGTTGGTGTGCACGAACGGCAGCGCCACGAACTCGGTGAACCCGCCGGTACGGTCCTGCACCCCGGCCAGCACCCGGAAGTGCGCCAGCCAGTGCGCGGGGTGGTCGACGTGGCCGTACATCATCGTCGAGCTGGACCGGATGCCCAGCTCGTGGGCCGTGCTGACCACCTCGACCCAGGCGGCGGTCGGCAACTTGCCCTTGGTGAGCACCCAGCGCACCTCGTCGTCGAGGATCTCGGCCGCCGTGCCCGGGATGGTGTCGAGTCCGGCCTCGCGCAGCCCGGCCAGCCACTCCCGCACCGACACGCCGGCCTTGGCGGCGGCGGTGACGATCTCCATCGGTGAGAAGGCGTGCACGTGCATCTGCGGTACCCGGGCCTTGATCGCCCGGACCAGGTCGGCGTAGATGGTCACCGGCAGCTTCGGGTCGATGCCGCCCTGGAGGCAGACCTCGCCGGCACCGGCCTCCCACGCCTCCTGCGCCCGGTCCGCGACCTGCTCCACCGAGAGCCGGTACGCGTCGGCGTCCCGTTCCCGCTGCGCGAAGGCGCAGAACCGGCAGCCCACGTAGCAGACGTTCGAGAAGTTGATGTTGCGGTTGACCACGTAGGTCACGTCGTCGCCCACGGCGGACCGGCGCAACTCGTCGGCGGTGCGGCACAGCTCGTCCAGGGCCGGCCCGTCCGCGCCGAACAACGCGAGTGCGGCATCGGTGTGCCGGGGCTCCAGCAGCGCCGCCGGATCCTCGGCGGCCAGCCGCAACCCGGCCCGCAGGTCGGCGTCGGCGGCCCCGGCGACGAGCGGCCGGCCGGCCCCGGGACCGGTTCCCGCCTCCGTTGCCGGGCCACCGTCGACACCCGCCCCCGCCGGTGGCACAGCCACCTTCGCGGCTACCTCGGCCCAGTCGCCGTAGACGTGGTCGAAGTCGCCCCGGCGGTCGTCCGTGCGCCCCGTGGTGTCGATGGTGGTGTGCAGGTCGGTGCGCCCACCGAAGGTCTCGTCGGGCTCCTGCCACGGCCGGCCCACCGGACGGGCCGCCTCGACCGCCAGCCCGGTCGCCGGATCGGCGAGCGCGGTCACGTGCGGCAGCAGTCGCGCGTCCAGCCACGGCTCGCCGGCCCGCACGTAGTCGGGGTAGACGGTCAGCCGCTCGCGGAGGGTGAAGCCGGCCGCGGCGGTACGGGCAGCCAGCTCGTCGAGCTGCGGCCAGGGACGCTCCGGGTTGACGTGGTCCGGGGTCACCGGCGAGACACCGCCCCAGTCGTCGATGCCGGCTCGCAGCAGCAGGTCGTACTCACCGGCGATGAGGTTCGGCGGTGCCTGGATGCGGGCCTTCGGACCGAGCAGCACCCGGGCCACCGCCACGGTGGCGGCGAGGTCGTGCAGTTCGGCGTCGGGCATCCCCCGCATCGCCGTGTCCGGCTTCGCCCGGAAGTTCTGCACGATCACCTCCTGGAGGTGGCCGTACTCACGTTGGGTACGCCGGATCGCGAAGATCGCGTCGACCCGTTCGGCGAGGGTCTCGCCGATGCCGATCAGGATGCCGGTGGTGAACGGGACGCCGACCCGGCCCGCGTCGTCGAGGACCCGCAACCGCACCGCCGGCTCCTTGTCCGGTGAGCCGTAGTGCGGGCCGCCGGGCTCGGACCACAGGCGGGTGGCGGTGGTCTCCAGCATCATCCCCATGCTCGGCGCCACCGGCTTGAGTCGTTGCAGCTCCGCCCAGGAGAGCACCCCCGGGTTCAGGTGCGGCAGCAGGCCGGTCTCCTCCAGCACCGCCACGGCACAGGCCCGCAGGTAGTCCAGGGTGGACCCGTAGCCGCGTTCGTCGAGCCACTGCCGGGCCGCCGGCCACCGCTCCTCCGGCCGGTCGCCGAGGGTGAACAGCGCCTCCTTGCAGCCCTGCGCCGCGCCGGCCCGAGCGATGGCCAGCACCTCCTCGCGGTCGAGGAAGGCCGCCGGCAGCCGGTGCGGCACCGTGGCGAAGGTGCAGTAGTGGCACCGGTCCCGGCAGAGCCGGGTCAGCGGAATGAAGACCTTCTTCGAGTACGTCACGACGCCGGGCCGGCCGGCGTCCCGCAGGCCGGCGTCCCGAATCGCACCGGCGATGCCGAGCAGTTCCTCCAGCGCCGCGCCCCGGGCGGTCAGCAGGGTCGACGCCTCGTCGACGTCGAGCGCCCGCCCGGTGGCGGCGCGGCGCAGTGCCCGCCGTACGCTTCCGTCACCCGGCCCGCGCTCGCTCTGATCAACCATCCGCTCAGCCTATTCGCTGCGGCCCGTTGCGGCCCCGGCCCGTGGGCAACCGCACGTGCCTTCGACGACGCGCCGGTCAGCTCGGCTGGTCGCCCGGGTCGATCCGCTGGGTGCGGTCGGCCTCTCCATCGCCCGACCGGGCAGCCGGCGGCGCGGCGTCACCGTCGCCCGGCCGCGCGATCGCCTGGGTCGGCTCGGCGCTCTGGTGCGGGATCGTCTGAGTCGGCTCGGCGTCCTGCCGCTCGGCGCGCCCGGCCGGGTCGCCCTGACGCGGCACGCCCCCGCCCGGGTCGCCCTGACGCGGGATGCTCTGGGTCGGGTCGGCCGAGGCCGGCTGCCCGAACGGCGGTGCGGCCGGCGAGGCCGGCGACCCGAACGGCGGTGCGGCCGGCGAGGCCGGCGACCCGAACGGCGGTGCGGCCGGCGGGGCCGGCTGGCCGAATGTGGGCGCGGCCGGCGAGGACGGCGCCGACTGCGGTGGCACCGCCGGCTGGCCGTGCGGCGGCCAGGTGTGCGGAGACTCCGGTGGCCCTCCGGCGGGCGCCTGACCGGCCATTGGCCAAGCCGGCTGGCCGCCCTGACCGCCAGGGTTGCCCTGGCCGCCATGGTGGCTGTGGCCGCCGAAGTGGCCCTGGCCGCCGGGGTGGCCCTGGGTCGTGCCGCCGGCCGGGTAGCCGCCGAACTGGCCGGGCGGCGCCCACCCGCCACCCTGCTGACCGGGCTGGCCACCGAACTGACCCGCGCCGCCCGGCTGCGGCCAGCCCGGCTGCGGCGTGCCGTACAGGCCGGGCTCGGCCTTGGGCCGGGGTACGTGGTAGAGCCGCTGCCACACGCTCCACACCACGTACGCCGCCGCGGCGAAGAGCGCCACCCAGGCGACCCGGGTGAGCAGTCCGGTCATCGCGTCGAAGAGCTGCGCCTCGGCCAGCCGACCGACGACCCAGATCAGCAGGGTCAGACCGCCGAGCACGGCGCTCACCGCGTACTCGATGAGCGCCACCTGCGTGATCATTTTCGCCCGTCCGACGGTCGGGGCGAGATGCGTGGCCAGCAGCACCGCCAGCACCGGCAGCACCACCGCCTCGACGCCGATGAAGGCGAAGAAGGAGCTGGCGGCGCGCCCGGTGACCGTGCTGTACGCGCCCTGCGGGGTCAGCAGCCGGATCAGCCCCACGAACAGAAAGACGGCGTTCGCGCCCAGGAGCACGAGAGCGACGAGTTCACGTAGCGGCCCGGTCACCTGGCGGGCCGGGGTCGGGTCGGTGGGCGGGGGCTCGGCGGGGCTGGTCACGAACTCTCCCTGGGGCGAAAGCGGACAGATGCCGACGTGAGCCTAGTCTCCCGGGGCAGTTGGCCGCCGCAGGCGTCACGTAGGCGAGGATGGGCGGATGCGCATCGTGGTTCTGACCGGCGGAATCGGCGGTGCCCGGTTCCTGCTGGGGGTGCGGGCGTACGCCCGCGAGGTGGGTGCCGAGGTGACCGCCGTGGTCAACGTCGGCGACGACCTACGGCTGCACGGACTCCGGATCTGCCCGGACCTGGACAGCGTGCTGTACACCCTCGGCGGCGGCGCCGACCCGCAGCGGGGCTGGGGACGGGTCGACGAGAGCTGGACGGTCAAGGACGAGCTGGCGGCGTACGGTGCCGAGCCGAGCTGGTTCGGGCTGGGTGACCGGGACATCGCCACCCACCTGGTCCGCACCACGATGCTCGACGCCGGTTATCCGCTGCACCAGGTCACCAAGGCACTGGCGACCCGCTGGCAGCCCGGCGTACGCCTGTTGCCGGCGACCGACGACCGCCTGGAGACGCACGCGGTCGCCGACCTCGACGGCGGCCAGCGGGCGATCCACTTCCAGGAGTGGTGGGTGCGGTACCGGGCACAGGTCCCGACCCACCGGTTCGTCTTCGTCGGAGCGGAGTCGGCGAAGCCGGCACCCGGCGTCACGGAGGCGATCGCCGGAGCCGACGTGCTGCTCGTGGCACCGAGCAACCCGGTGGTCAGCATCGCGCCGATCCTGGCCGTGCCGGGTCTGCGCGAGGCGGTGGCGGACGGCCCCGCCCCGGTGGTGGGCGTTTCACCGATCATCGGTGGCGCACCGGTACGCGGCATGGCCGACCGTTGCCTGGCGGTCGTCGGCGTGGAGTGCAGCGCCGCCGGCGTCGGTGGGCTGTACGGAAGCCGGGCGGGTGGCGGGCTGCTCGACGGCTGGTTGGTGGCCGAGGAGGATGCCGCGACGGTGGTGCCGGACGTGACGGTCCGTGCGGTGCCGCTGCGGATGACCGACGAGGCGGCGACGGCGGCGATGGTCCGCGCCGCGGTGGAGTTGACGTGAGACTGGAGATCCTGCCGGTGCCCGGGATCGGGCACGTGACCGAGGGGGACGACCTCGCGGCCCTGATCGGAAACGCGGCGCCCTGGCTGCGCGACGGTGACGTGCTGGTGGTGACCAGCAAGATCATCTCAAAGGCCGAGGGGCGGCTGGTCGACGTGCCCGCCGACGGCCCGGATCGACAGGCCGTCCGGGACGAGGTGCTCGCGGCGGAGACGGTACGGGTGGTCGCCTCGCGCGGCGCGACCCGGATCGTGCAGACCCGGCACGGCTTCGTGATGGCCGCCGCCGGGATCGACGCCTCGAACGTCGACAAGACCCGGCTGGTGCTGCTGCCGGAGGACCCGGACGCCTCGGCCCGCGCGCTCCGTGCCGGCCTGCGCGACCGGTACGGCGTGGACGTCGCGGTCGTCGTGAGCGACACCATGGGCCGCCCCTGGCGCAACGGGCTGACCGACGTGGCCCTCGGCGTCGCCGGGATGGACGCCATCCGCGACCACCGGGGCGAGGTCGACCCGTACGGCAACGAGCTGGTGCTGACGCAGATGGCGGTGGTCGACGAGCTGGCCGCGGCGGGTGAACTGATCAAGGGCAAGTGCGACCAGGTGCCGGTCGCGGTGATCCGCGGTTACCTGACGCCGCCGCTGTCGGGGGACGGCGAGGGCGCCGGGGTGCTGGTCCGGGACGCCTCGATGGACCTGTTCTCGCTCGGCACCGCCGAGGCGAAGGCGGCCGGTCTGGCGGCTGCCGCCACCCTGCCGGATCACCTGTCGGAAGCCCCACCCGACCCGGCCACCGTCGCGCGGGCGATCGACTCGGTCGCCGACGTGATCGCACCCGGCACGGTCTTCACCCAGGTCACCGACGACGAGGTACGCGCCGCGCTGGCCCCCATCGTGCCGGGCTGGCCGGCCCGCGCGACCGGCCTGGTGCTCTGCTCCCCACCCACCCCGGTGGGCCCGTTCCAACTGGTCCGCTTCGGCACGGACGTGCAACGCCTGCGCACCGCCCTCGCGGCGGCCCACGTCCCCACCCGGCTCCTTCCCCCACCCGGCGGCACCACCGCCGCCGCCACCCTCGCCCTCTGACAGCTGGGCGGGTCAGGCGTTGAGGACGGCGCGGCCGAGCGGGGTGAGGGTGTGCAGGACGGTGTTGCGGTCGCGGTTGCTGACCAGCAGACCCGCGTTCCGCAGCACGCTGGTGTGCTGGCTGGCCGCCGCCGCCGAGATGCGCAGCCGGCGGGCCAGCTCGCCGGTGGTGCAGCCGTCGTCGCTGGCGGCGAGGACCGCCGCGCGGGTACGGCCGAGCAACGCGGCCAGCGCTTCCCGGCCGGTGTCGCCCGCCACGGGCGCGTCCCCGGTCAGTCCGCCCAGCCGGTCGACCGGGTAGACCAGCACCGGCGGTAGTTCCGGGTCGAGCAGCGCGACCGGCGTGTTCGCGCAGAAGAACGACGGCACCAGCAGCAGTCCTCGTCCCTCCAGGTGAAGTTCCCGGCTCCTCGGGTAGGTGGGAATCTCCAGCACGCCCGACTCCCAGCGCAGGCCCGGCCGCAGCGTGGTCAGCAGCCCTTCGACACCCCCGTCGAGCATCGCCCGCGACCGGCGGGCACGATCGGCCTCCACCGCACCCTGGACCCGCGTCCAGTACGGGCCGAGGGCGAGCTGCCGGTAGCGGTCCATCGTCTCGGTCAGGTGGGTCAGGGCCTCCGGCTCACCCCGGGCGATGGCGGCCACCCCGGCGGGCAGGTTCCGGTTGTCGCCGGCGAGCAGCGTGAGGTCGCGTTGCAGCGACGCCACCGGGGTACGCCGCAGCGCCTCCATCCCCGCCTCGAAACCGTGCACGCCCTCGTACGGGGTGAGGAAGTCCGGAAAGTAGCCACGCGGCGGGCTCAAGGTGGAAAGCAGTCGCAGCGCCTCGGCGTCCATCTGCCGACGCAGTCCCCGCGAGACCTCGCGACGCCAGCCGGCGAGCAACGGATCGCGGCTGCGCCCGGGCAGCAGGTGCAGACTCAGCACCACTTCCCAGACCGGATCGGCCGCCGGAGCCACCCGGGTCCGGAGAATGTCCTCGCCGGAGAAATGGATCTTCAGCATGGGTACTCCCACCGCCCGGCGGAGGGGGCACCCGGCGACCTCCGAACTGTACCCGGCCGCCCCGACCTCGGGCAGTTAAGCCTCAGCTGAAAGACCTCGACGGCCGGGACGTGAATCCGCCATGCTTCCCGTGCCACAGGGGGGACCCACGTCGAACGTGTCCGCCCCACTGGTGCCCGAGAGCGGGCGGCACCATACGAGGGTCTGCGGCGCAGCTTCCGCAGGGGGTGCCGCCCGGTCTCCCCGGCACCGGTCCGGCCGCCGCACCAGCTCGTCCACCAGCACCCGTACGCTGGCTCGGACGAGAGGAGCGGCCGTTGTCGACGACCCGAATCATGGACCGATCCGCGGACGGCTGGACGGCGCTGCACGCCGACGCGCTGACGGTGCTCACCGGCTGGACGCCGACCAGCCCCGACGCGGCGGTGGCCCGCGACCGTACCCTCGTCCTGCTCGACGCCGGGCCGGTCGCGATGGACCGCGCACACCGCGCCGGTCACGTCACCGCCAGCGCTCTGGTGTTCGACGCGACCGGCAGCCAGGTGCTGCTCTGCCTGCACGGCAAGTTCCACAAGTGGGTGCAGTTGGGCGGGCACTGTGAGCCCGCCGACCGGACGCTGGCCGGCGCCGCCCTGCGCGAGGCCACCGAGGAGTCGGGCATCGTCGGTCTGCGGATCGATCCGCTGCCGATCGACGTGGACGTGCACCCGGTGGCCTGCCAGGGCGGGTCGCTGCACCACGACGTACGCTTCGCCGTGTTCGCCCCGGTCGGCGCGACGGAACGGGTGAGCGTGGAGTCCGAGGCGCTCGGCTGGTTCCCGCCGGAGCGGTTGCCGCAGCCGTTGGCCGGCGGCACGGCCCGGCTCGTCACACCGGGCCTGGCGGCCTTCAGACGAGCTTCTCCGCACCCCGTCTCTTGAGTTCGTCCACGATCGACTTCACGTCCTGAGCGCGATCGCGCGGGCAGACCAGCAACGCGTCCTCGGTGTCGACCACGATCAGGTCGCGTACGCCGACGGCGGCCACCAGCCGACCGGCCTGCGGCGCCACCACCATGCCGCTGCTGTCGTGCAGCAGCACCTCGGTCTTGGCGTCGCTGGCGAGCACCACGTTGCCGTCCGGGTCCGCCGACAGCACCTCGCCGAGGGTGTGGAAGTCACCCACGTCGTTCCACCGGAAGTCACCGGGAACGGTCGCCACCCGGCCGGCCGCGGCCGCGCCCTCCATCACCGCGTAGTCCACCGAGATCTTCGTCAGCGTGGGCCAGACCGCACCGAGCACGTCGTCCTGTTCGTCGGAGTGCCACGCCGCCGCGATCGTGGTGACCCCGGCGTGCAGGTCGGGCTGCTGACGTGCCAGCTCGGCGAGAAACGCCGACACCCGCCAGACGAACATGCCGGCGTTCCAGAGGTAGTGGCCCGACCGCAGGTACGTATCGGCGACCTCGGCGCTCGGCTTCTCCTTGAACTCGAGCACCGGTCGCATCGGGCCACCGTCGACGGGCTCGCCGGTCCGCAGGTATCCGTAGCCGGTCTCCGGCCGGGTCGGGGTGATCCCGACCGTCATCAGCAGCCCCTGCTCCGCGCCCCGGACGGCCTCGCGGACGGTGTCCACCCACCGCTGCGGATCGCCGATCAGATGGTCGGCGGCGAACGATCCCATGACGGCGTCCGGGTCGCGTACGGCGATCACCGCCGCGGCCAGCGCGATGGCGGCGCAGGAATCCCGTGGCGACGGTTCGACCAGGATGTTCTCCTCCGGCAGACCGGTCAGCTGACGGGCCACGGCCGCGGCGTGCGCGGCCCCGGTGACCACCATGGTGCGTTCGGGGGTGGTCAGCGGCCCCAGCCGCTCGACGGTCGCCTGCAACAACGACGCGGACGTGCCGGTGAACGGGTGCAGGAATTTGGGATGCCCGGCACGGGACAGCGGCCACAACCTTGTGCCGCTGCCACCGGCCGGAATGACGACATAGATCACCAGGACATCATGCCCGAACCGCCCGGACCGGGCGTCTCGGTTGCCGGCCTCAGGCCCGCGCCCTGGTCCACGCCGCGATGTGCACCTCGGCGCTGGACCCCCAGGTGAACTCCTTCGCCCGATCGAACCCGGCCTTGGCCAGCGACAACCGGCGTGGTTCGTCGTCGAGCAGCGCGGCCAGGTCGGCGGCGATCTGATCCGGATCCTCGCTGGTGTAGGCCACCGCGTCGCCACCGACCTCCGGCAGCGACAGCCGGGGGGTGGTGAGCACCGGGGCGGCGCACGCCATCGCCTCCAGGATGGGCAACCCGAACCCCTCACCGTAGGAGGGGTACGCGGCCACCAGCGCCCCGCCGAGGAAGCCGGGCAGGTCGCCGTAGCGCAGGTAGCCGGGACGCAGCAGCCGCAGGTGCGAGGGCACCTCGGCCACCGCGCGGTCGATATCGTCGTCGTGGCCCTGTCCGCCGGCCACCACGAGTGCCGGCGGGTCCGGCCGCTCGGCGACCGCCCGGGCCCAGCCACGGATCAGGTTCGGCACGTTCTTGCGCGGCTCCTTGGCGCCGAGGAACGCGACGTAACTGCTGCCGCCCAGCCCCAGGCGGGCCCGGACCCGGGCCTTCTCCTCGTCGCCGGGCGCGTGGAAGGCCTCGTGGTCCACCCCGTGGTAGGCCACGTCGATGCGGGTGGGGTCGGCGTCCAACAGGCGGATCAGTTCGTCGCGGGTCGCCTTGCTGGGCACGATCACCCGGTTCGCGCGCCGCAACGAGGTCTTGATCGCGCTACGGAAGAACGTCCGGCGGGACTTGTCGTAGTGCTCCGGCTCGGTGAAGAACGTCGCGTCGTGCACCGTCACGGTGACCGGACAGCCGGCCCGCAGCGGGCAGGTGTAGAAGGGCGAGTGCAGCACCTCCGCGCCGACCTGCTGGGCGAGCAGGGGCAGGCCGGTCTGCTCCCAGGCGAGCCGGGCCGGCCGGTGCGCCACCGCGGCCGGCGCCGGAATGATCTCCGCGCCGGGCAGCTTCCGCCGGTAACGCTCCAGGTCGGTGCGGAGGCTGACCACCACCAGGTCCACCGCCGATCCGCACACCTTGCCGAGGGCGCCGAGCAGGCCATCGACGTATCTACCGACGCCGCCGCGATCGGCGGGAACACTCGTGGCGTCGATGAGCACGCGGGGCGGGCGACCGGCGGTCACGGGGCGACTCCTTGCGGTGGCGGGACTGTGGGGAACGACACTCCGGCAAGCCTACGCCGGAGCCGGGCACGGACGCTGACTGCGACCCGACGGTACGCCGACTTGTCGCTGTCATCGAGTACGGCCGCCGGGCGCGTATCGTTCGCGCCGATGGCTGACAACATTGCCCGGGTGTTCGCCGACGCGGTCGCGACCGACCCGAACCGCCCCCTGCTGACCTGGTACGACGACGCCACCGGCGAGCGCACCGAGCTTTCCGGAGCGACGCTGGCGAACTGGGTGGCCAAGACGGCGAACCTGCTCGTCGACGAGCTGGCCCTCGGGCCGGGTGGCACTGCGGCGGTGCTGCTGCCGCCGCACTGGCAGAGCGCCGCGGTGCTGCTCGGGTGCTGGTCGGCCGGGCTGACGGCGCGTCCGGCCGGTCTGCCGGTCGCCGACCGGCCGGGCGAGGTGGACGTGCTGTTCGCCACCGTCGACGGCGTCGCCGAGGCCGACGCCTGGTCGGCGGCCGACCGCTACGCGCTCGCGTTGCACCCGTTCGCGCTGCCGCTGCCGGAGGTGCCGGCGGGCTTCGCCGACTACGTCACCGAGGTACGCGCGCACGGCGACCACTTCACGGCGTACCCGCCCGGCGGGCCGGAGCACACCGCGCTGCGCGCCCGGGTCACCACCCGCGCCGCCGAACTCGGCATCTCCGCGGGTGACCGGCTCCTCGTGGACGTCGACCGGCACCCGGACCCGCTCGACTGGCTGCTTGCCCCGCTCAGCGTCGGCGCCACCCTGGTGCTCTGCGCCCACCCGGACCAGGCCCGCCTGGCCGACCGTCGCTCGACGGAACGCGTCACCCGCGCCCTGACCTGACTTGCCCCGCCCAGCTCTGCCCCGCCCAGCTCTGCCCTCACTGCCCGGCCCTGACCCGCCCAGCTCTGCCCTCACTGCCCGGCTCTGACCCGCTCGCCCCGGCCCGGGCCTGCTCGCCCCGACCCGAACCGGCCCGGTCTACCCAGCCCGGCCTGCCTGGCCGGCCCGCCCGGCCTGAGCCGTCGCCAGCTGGGCGGTGCTGGAGGCTCGGGTCGAAAGGTCGGCGTCTCGGGTCGGGTCAGGTGGCGGGGCGGTCCGGGGTGCGGTGTCGGGCCAGGGTGGCGAAGGCGGTCAGGGAGTCCGGGTTGGCCAGGGCGCCCTTGGCCGCCGCCTGGTCGACCGGAGTTCCGGTGAGGATCTTCTTGACCGGCACCTCGAGCTTCTTCGCCGACAGGGTGCGTGGCACCGCGCGGACCTGGTGGATCTCGTCGGGTACGTGCCGGGGCGACAACGCGGTACGCAACTCGCGGCAGATCGTCCGGCGCAACTCGTCGTCAAGGCTCACTCCCTCGGCGAGCACCACGAACAGCAGCAGCTCACCGGCGCCGCCCTCGTCGTCCTCCAGGTGCACCACCACCGAGTCGACGACCTCGTCCAGCCCTTCCACGACGGAGTAGAACTCGGCGGTGCCGAGGCGTACGCCGCCCCGGTTGAGGGTGGCGTCGGAGCGACCGGTGATGACACACCCGCCCCGGGAGTTGATGGTGATCCAGTCCCCGTGCCGCCACACCCCCGGATAGACGTCGAAGTACGCCTCCCGGTAGCGGGCTCCGTCCGGATCGTTCCAGAAACCCACCGGCATGCTCGGCATCGGTTCGGTGATCACCAGCTCGCCCAGCTCCCCGATGACGGGAGTGCCGTCCGGCGAGCGGGCCTCCACCTTGGCGCCCAGGGCACGGCAGGCGATCTCACCGGCGTGCACCGGCAGCAGCGGCACGCCGCCGACGAAACCGGTGCAGACGTCGGTGCCGCCGGACAGCGACTGGAGCTGAAGGCCGTCGCCGACCGTGTCGTACACCCAGGTGAAGCCCTCGGCGGGCAGTGGCGCGCCGGTGGAGCCGAGGCCGCGCAGCGCGGAGAGGTCGGCGATCTCGCGGGGGACCAGCCCGGCCTTGCGACAGGCCAGCAGGAACGGCGCCGAGGTGCCGAAGTACGTGGTGCCGGTCTGCTCCGCCAGCCGCCACAGGGCACCCAGGTCGGGATGGCCGGGGTTGCCGTCGAACAGCACGATGGCCGCGCCCACCGCCGGCCCGGAGACCAGGAAGTTCCACATCATCCAGCCGGTGGTGGTGAACCAGAAGAACCGGTCCGCCGGGCCGAGGTCGTGGTGCAGGGCGAGCATCTTCAGGTGCTCCAGCAGGATGCCGCCGTGTCCGTGCACGATCGGCTTGGGCAGGCCCGTGGTGCCGGAGGAGTAGAGCACGTACAGCGGGTGGTCGAACGGCACCGGGGTGAAGGCCAGCGGTTCGTCGGTATCGGCCGCCAACTCCGCCCAGGCGAGTGTGTCCGCAGCCGGCGAACCGTCGGGGTCGAGGTAGGGGATCGACACGGTGTGCCGCAGCGACGGCAGCGCGGCCCGGATCGCGGCCACCTCGGCGCGCCGGTCGACCGGCTTGTCGCCGTAGCGGTACCCGTCCACGGCGACCAGGACCTTCGGCTCGATCTGCTGCCACCGGTCGGTGACGCTGCGGGTGCCGAACTCCGGCGCACAGGACGAGAAGACGGCGCCGAGGCTCGCGGTCGCCAACATCAGCACGTACGTCTCGGGGATGTTCGGCGCGTACCCGGCCACCCGGTCGCCGGTGGTGACGCCGAGCCGGCGCAGTCCGGCGGCGACCCGGCGGACCTGCTCGCGCAACTGCCCGGCGGTCAGGGTGACCGGCGGCCGGGTCTGCCCGTGCGCCACGACCACGGGCTCGTCGTCGGCCCGGCCCGGCATCCGCAGCACGTTCTCGGCGTAGTTGAGGGTGGCGCCGGGGAACCACCGGGTGCCCGGCATGTGCCGGTCGGTCAGGGTGGCGGTCGGCGGGGTGTGCGCGACGACGCCGAAGTGGTCCCAGATCGACCGCCAGAAGGCGTCCAGGTCGGTGACCGACCATCGCCACAGCGCGTCGTAGTCGGCGAACGTCAGCCCCCGGTGCTCGGCGAGCCAACGCAGGTAAGCCCCGATCCGGGACCGCTGGAGCACGTCCGCCGGTGGCGTCCACAGCACGTCCGTCACTGGTCCACTCCTCCCCTGGCCCGGCACGACGCTGTGCGGTGGGCCGTGGCGCCATCTTGCCCTACCTCGAAGCGCCATTGTCCGCACCCGACCCGCGCAGGCGCATGTGCCCGCCCCACACCCCCTCGACCCGGGCAGTGTGGGCGGGACGCAGGAAGCGCCGTCGGCGGCCGGAGCGGTCAGGGTTCGCTGCGGGCCGCCTGGATGGCCTGGCGGCGGGCCAGCCGGTGGGCGCGGCGGATCTCCGCCTCACGCCAGCGCCGCTCGTCCTCCGGCGTCTCCGGCAACACCGGACGCACCGGTCGGGGCGCGCCGCCCACCTCGACCCCGACGAAGACGAGGTACGCGGTGGCCACCCGCACCGGTACCTCGTCGGCCGAGTCCCAGCGCTCGGCCATCACCCGGACGCCGACCTCCATCGAGGTCTGCCCGGTCCAGTTCACCTGGGCGTACGCGTGCACCAGGTCGCCCACCCGGACCGCCTCCGAGAAGACGATCTCGTCGATCGCGGCGGTCACCGCCGTGCCACCGCTGTGCCGCGCCGCCGCCGCGCCGGCCACGTCGTCGACGAACTTCATCAGCACCCCGCCGTGCACCGTTCCGTACAGGTTCACATCCACCGCGGTCATGATCCGGCTGAGGGTTACCCGGGAGTACGAGGTCGGCTTGCCCGGCAGGGCGGTGGCGGGGTGCTCGGTCATGTCGGAAACGGTACGGTGCGCGGATGCGACATCTGTGGAGCTTCCTCGCAGGGCTGGTGGTGGTGCCGGTCACCTGGGTGCTGGTCACCCTCGGTCAGGACGGGTCGGCCGACACCGTCAACCGGTGGGTGGAGATCGGCACCGCCAACACGGCGAATCTCATCGAGCCGGCCGTGTACCTCGCTGTCGGTGGCATCGTGCTGGGCCTGCTCGGCACGCTACGCATCTCACCGCTCGGTCCGCTGGTGGCCGGGCTGCTGCTGGTCACCCCGTACGTCGGACTGTTCGTCTCGCCCTTCCGGGTACGCGAGCGCATCCCGTCCGACTGGAAGTTTCTCGGCGACCCGCTGCCGCTGGGGCTGCCGGTGGAGAACGGCACGCTCTTCCTGATCGGCATGCTGCTGCTGGTCGCGACGTTCAGCGGGCAACGGTGGCGGCGGTGGCCGGTCGCGGTGCCGCAGCCGGAGCCGGGGACCCCCGACATGCCGGCACCAGACCAGACGTTGACCGACTGGTCACCGGGCCCGTCGGCGGAACGGGACACCGCGCCGCTGAGCCTGGGCTACCCGGACCCGGACCCGACACCGACCGAGCCGCTGCCCCGGCGTACCGGAGGTGGGTCGCCCTGGTCGGCACCGCCGGGCAACCTGCCCCGACGCGACGACGCCACCAGCTGACCCGACAGATACGGATCGGCACCTCCGCCCGGCAACCGCGCGGGCGGAGGTGCCGACAGCCGTCGTCGGAGTGTCAGTCCTTGAGCAACTGCCGGGCCATCACGATGCGCTGCACCTGGTTCGTGCCCTCGTAGATCTGGGTGATCTTGGCGTCCCGCATCATCCGCTCGACGGGGTAGTCACGGGTGTAGCCGTAGCCGCCGAGCAACTGCACCGCGTCGGTGGTGATCTCCATCGCGGCGTCCGAGGCGAAGCACTTGGCCGCCGCGCCGAAGTAGGTCAGATCGGCGTCGCCGCGCTCGGACCGGCCGGCCGCCGCGTACGTCAGCTGCCGGGCCGCCTCCAGCTTCATGCCCATGTCGGCGAGCATGAACTGCACGCCCTGGAACTCGGCGACCGCCCGGCCGAACTGCTTGCGCTCGGCGACGTACCCCTTGGCGTAGTCGAGCGCACCCTGCGCGATGCCCACCGCCTGCGCGGCGATGGTGACCCGGGTGTGGTCCAGGGTCTTCATCGCGGTGGCGAAGCCGGTGCCCTCGGCGCCGATCATCCGGTCCGCCGGGATCCGGACGTTGTCCAGGTAGACCTCGCGGGTCGGCGACCCCTTGATGCCCAGCTTCTTCTCCGGCGCGCCGAAGCTCACCCCCGGATCCGACTTCTCGACCACGAAGGCGGAGATGCCCCGGGAGCGGGCGGCGGGGTCGGTCGTCGCGAAGACGGTGTAGAACTCCGAGACACCGGCGTTGGTGATCCAACGCTTCACCCCGTTGAGCACCCAGTGGTCGCCGTCACGTACCGCCCGGGTGGTCATCGCCGCCGCGTCGCTGCCGGCCTCCGGCTCGGAGAGGCAGTACGAGAACATCGCCTCGCCGGCGGCGACCGGCGTCAGGTAGCGGCGCTTGAGATCGTCGGATCCGGCCAGCAGCAGCGGCATCGTGCCCAGCTTGTTCACCGCCGGGATCAACGAGGAGGAGGCGCAGGCCCGAGCGACCTCCTCGATCACGATCGCCGTGGCCAGCGCGTCCGCACCCGCCCCGCCGTACTCGACCGGGATGTGCGGTGCGTGGAAGTCGGCGGCACGTAGCGCGTCGTACGACGCCTTCGGGAACTCACCGGTCTCATCCGCCTCGGCGGCGTGCGGAGCCACCTTCGCCGCACAGACCTCACGGACCGCTTCCCGGATCGCCTCGTGCTCCTCCGGCAGGCGGTACGCGTCGAACGACTGTTCTGCGGCCATGTCGGCCCCTCCCCTTCACCGCTATCATGCGCAGTCTGTAACGTCGGCTGGACGCCCACCACGCAGACTGAAGGATAACGACCACAGTTCAGGTGATGTTACCGGCGCGTAGGCTGGGCCATGACGAAGCTCCGACGCCGCTCGGCGATGATGGAACCCAGCAGACGACCCACCCCTGCGGTGCCCACCTGGCGCCGTGGCGGAACGCGACGCAGCCACGCGGCGCCAGTGCGAGCGGAGAGACAGGCGTGACCATCCCGTACCCGAACACCCAGCCGGTGCCCGCCATCGCGGCGGTCACACCCCCCTCGGGTGCCTCCCGGCCCCGGGTGACCTTCCTGGGCACCGGCTACCTTGGCGCGACCTATGCCATCTGTTACGCCGAACTCGGCTACGAGGTGCTCGGCTTCGACGTCGACGCGGACAAGATCGCGAAGCTGAACGCGGGCGAGGTGCCGATCCACGAGCCCGGGCTCGACGAACTGCTGCGGCGCAACCTCGCCGCCGGCCGGCTGCGCTTCAGCACCGACATCGCCGAGACCGCCGACTTCGGTGACGTGCACTTCATCTGCGTCGGCACCCCCCAGCGGGCCGACGGGATGGGCGCCGACCTGTCGTACGTCGAGGCGTCGGTCACCGGCCTGGCCCAGCACCTGACCCGCAAGGCGCTGATCGTCGGCAAGTCCACCGTCCCGGTCGGCACCGCCGAGTGGGTGGAGCAGCTCGTCGGCAAGCACAGTCCGGCCGACCTCGGCGTCGAGGTCGCCTGGAGCCCCGAGTTCCTCCAGGAGGGCTTCGCCGTCGACGACGTGCTGCGCCCCAACCGCATCGTCGTCGGGGTCAAGAGCGAGTGGGCCAACGGCATGCTCTACGCCGCCCACAAGGGCGTGTTCGATCTCGCCGCCACCGAGGACCGGGAAGTACCGCTGGTCGTCACCGACTTCGCCACCGCCGAACTGGTCAAGGTCGCCGCGAACGCCTTCCTGGCCACCAAGATCTCCTTCATCAACGCGATGGCCGAGGTCTGCGAGGCCTCCGGCGGCGACGTCACCCAGCTCGCCAAGGCCATCGGCTACGACCCCCGCATCGGCAACCGCTTCCTCCAGGCCGGTCTCGGCTTCGGCGGTGCCTGCCTGCCCAAGGACATCCGCGCCTTCCAGGCCCGGGCCCAGGAACTCGGAGCCGGCGAAGCCCTCCGCTTCCTGCACGAGGTCGACCTGATCAACCTGCGTCGCCGTACCCGCGTCCTCAACCTCGCCGCCGACCTGCTCGGCCGCCGCTCCGGCCCCGCCGGCCCCGACCTGTCCGGCACCCGCGTCGCCGTCCTCGGCGCCACCTTCAAACCCAACACCGACGACGTACGCGACGCCCCCGCCCTGGCCGTCGCCGCCCTGTTGCACAAGGCCGGCGCCGATGTCCACGTCTACGACCCCGAGGGCATGGAGAACGCCCGCCGCGCGGTGCCGGAACTCACCTACGAACCCGACATCAGCACTGCGGTCACCGACGCCGACCTGGTCTGCGTCCTCACCGAGTGGGCCGACTTCCGCAACGCCGACCCCGGCCTCCTCGGCGACCTCGTCGCCGGCCGCCGCATCGTCGACGCCCGCAACTGCCTCGACCCGGCACTGTGGACCCAGGCCGGCTGGGAGTACCGGGGCATGGGGCGTCCGTGATCCCACCGTTTGGTGATGTTGGCGGTTGACCCGCCGACAACTGTCGAATTCCCGGCCCGCTTTGGGCATGCTGCGACAGTGGGATTCCACAGTGCGGGTGGAGGGGTGTCGTGGCGAGCTTTCAGTGCCCTTCGTGCGGCCGGGAGATCAAACCGGCGGTTCGCTGCCCGCACTGCGGTGCGCACCAGCCACAATGGGCCGAGCACCTGGCGGACATCGAACGATCCATCGCGGAGTTGAAGGCCCGCGAGGCCGCCATCGCCCGCGAACAACGGCAGCTCGCCGCGAAGATGCAGGCCGCGCTCTTCCAGCGGGACATTCTCTCGCACGCCGGCAGCCAGGGCGACGAGCGCCTCCGGCAGGCCACCCGCCCCCGGCGCGTACTCCGTCGCCGGCCGCCGCGACGCTCCGCCTCCGAGGATGCCTCGCCGCCGCGCGACGGCGCACCCCCGCCGCCCCGGGTACCCCGGCAGGGCGCCGCCGGCACCCAGGGGCCGCCGCCACCGACCGAACCGGTCTGGCTGGACGCCGACGATCCTGAGCATCCGCCCGAGGCCTCTTCCCGGGAGGTCCAGAACATCCCGCTCGGTCTCGGTGCGCTGCTGCTCGGCGTCGCCGCCGTGGTGTTCGCCGTGGTCGCCACCAGCTCGATGGACGCGCTGGCCCGGCTGGGCATTCTGCTGCTCGCGACGGTGCTCATGCTGCTCGCCCCGCCGGTGCTGGTCCGGCGCGGGCTGACCTCCACGGCCGAGACCATCGCCGCCGTCGGTCTGCTCCTGGTGCCCCTCGCCGGGTACGCGTTGTGGGCCGTGGACCGGATCGGCGGCGGCGGCGCCTCCGGTGCCGTCTTCGCCGGTGTGATCTTCGCGGTCACCGCCGCCGTCTCGGTCGGCTACGCCGGGTGGACCAGGCTGCGCGCACCCCGGTTCGCCAGCGTGCTGGCCGCCCAGCCGGTGGTGCCACTGCTCGCGTACGACCGGATCACCGGTCCGGCGGGCTGGGCGCTGGTGCTGACCGTGGTGGCGCTGCTCGACCTGTGGCTGGCCCGCTCGCCGGTCACCGTGGAGCAGCCGGTCACCGACGGCCCGGCCAGCTCCGGCCGGTCGGGTGCCCCCCGGCAACGGTCGGCTGAGCAGAGCCAGGTTGACGGTAGGCCGGAGGCGGCGCCGGAGGAGAGCGGCGAACTGCTGGATCCCATCGGCGGCAGCGCGACCGCGCCGGCCCGACCGGTGCCGGGGTTGCGGGAACTGACCTGGGTGCTGCACGGGGTGGCGGTCGCCCTCGCCCTGGCGTACGCGGTGACCGCCCTGCTGCGGACCACCACCGTGCCGGGCGCGACCGGCGCGGGCCTGGTGCTGCTCCTCGCCGCCGCCGTCTGCCTGGCCGGGACGCTTGTGCTCCGCCGCCCACCCCTGCCCGACCTGGGCGCGGGTGTGTTCACCCTCGCCGTCATCGGCGCCCTGGGGCGGATCGCCTCGGTGGCGCTCCCCGGCCGAGCCCTGCTGTTGATCGCCCTGGTCATCACGGTCACCGGTCTCGCGGTCCGGGCGGTACCCGAGTCCGCCCGCCGGGGACCACAACTCGCCTCCGCGGTGGCGCTCACGGTCAGCGGGGTGGTGGTCGCCGGCAGTGCGCTGCGTGCCGGCATCGCCCCGATCGAGGCGGCGCTGCCGGCCTGGGCGGCGGACCTCGACCGGTACCCGGCCGAACTGGCCGCCGCCGTGGGACCGGCCGCGTGGCAGCTCGCGGCCAGCGCCTTCCTGCTGACCGTGGCCGCGGTGCTGGCCCTACCGCCGGAGATCCGCCGCGAGTTCGCGGTGACCGGTGCCGCGCTCACCGCGCTGGCCGTACCGGCCTCCTTCGGGCTGGCCTGGACGTACGCGCCGTGGCCGATGGTGCTGACCGCGATCGGCATCGGGGCGGCCGGCCTCTCCGCTCGTACCCCCCGCGCCGCGTTGGCGCACGCGGTGACCGCCGCCACGGTCGGGCTGGCCGGTGCCGGCGCGGCCCTCGCCCGGCCGGCGTTGACCGCTGCCGTGCTGCTCACCCTCGTCGTGGCCGGCACGCTGATCGCCGCCGCTCCCCGGATCCGGCTCGCCCCGGCGGCGGCGGACACCGTCTCGGCCTGGGCCGCCGGAGGTGCCGCCTTCGCGCTGCCCGGAGCGGTGGCCGCCTTCGTGGCGGCGACCCTGCCGGTGGATGACACGCCGACTCCGGCGAGCCTGCGCGAGGCGACCGTGCCGGTGCTCGCGGCGAGCTTCCTCGCCGTGTGTGTCACGCTCGGTTACGCCGCCCTGGTGCAGGTGTCGCAGCGCCAGATCCCGGTCCCGCTGTCGGTGGGCACCGGCCTGGGCGCGTTGCTGGTCGCCGCGGCCGGATTCGGCGCACCGGGGGCCACCGTGGCGGATGCCTGGGTCGGCGCGCTGCTGCTGGTCGCCGCGGTACTCCTCTTCCTGGCTCCCTCGATCGACACCGGCCGCCGTTCCGATCTCACCCTCGACGGCTCCGACCTGGCGACCGCCGCGGTGACCGCCGCGCTGGTCGCCACCCTGCTGCGGATCGGCACGGTGCTGGCGCCGAGCGGGCAGCTCGCCGTCGCCGCCGCGCTGGTCCTGGTCGTCGCCGTGGCGGCCCGGGCGATGCCCGAGCAGTGGCGTCGTGGGCCGGTGCTCGGCCTCACCATCGGTGGCCTGCTGATCGGGCTGCTGGCCGGCTGGATGGCGCTGCGCGGTGGCGTCGGTGTGCTGGCCACTCCCGGCCCGATCTGGAACGGCGACCTCAGCGGTTGGCCGGCCGCGCCCACCGGCGGCACGACCTGGCAGGGCCCGATCGCCCTGGTGCTGCTCGCAATCGCGGCGGGGATTCTGCTGCCGCCACCCTGGCGCTACGACGTGGCCGGCGTGGCGGTGGTGCTCGCCACCATCGGCGCTCCCGCCGCGTTCGAGCTTGCCTGGTGGTCGCCGGTCCTGATCGGCGGCATGGTCGCCACCATCTTCGGGATGGCCGCGGTCGCCACGATCGATCCCCGGGCCGCGCTGTCCCGCATCACGGTGGCCGGGGTGGTCGCGTTGCACGCGGCCGGTGCCGGCCTCGTACGGCCGTGGACGACCGCACTTGCCCTGGGCAGCATCGTGCTGATCGGCGCGGTGGTTGCCGCGCTGGCCCGTAACCTGGCCGAGCCGCTCGTCGAGGACATCGAGGCGGAGGGCATGCCGCCGCACCTGGCGCAGATCGGTGGTGCGGCTGTGGGCGCGGCGCTGTTGGCGTTGCCGGGTGCCGTCGCCGCCCTCGCCGTCGAGTTCGGCCACGCCCCGCAGGTGGTGCTCACCGCCGGCCTGGCCGCATCCAGTCTCGGCCTGGCCGCGGTGGCGGCGGCCCGTCGGCAGGTTCCCCAGTACCTGCCCTGGGCCAGCGCCGGGGTGGTCGGCGGAGCCAGCGTGACCGCGCTCGCCGCCGTCCCGATCGCCGTGCCCGTCGGTGTCTACGCCGCTGCGGCGGCACTGCTCGGTGTGCTCGCCGAACTGGTACGCGGGGCGACCGAGCCGCCGGCCGGCGCGGCCCAACCGGTGCGCCGCTGGACCGTGCTGCTGGACGGGGCGCTGCGCCGACTGCCCGATGACGACCGGCGCCGGTGGCGGGTGAGCCCGGCCGCCGGTGCGCTGGCCGCCGCCGCCGTGCCGACCGTCCTGGCCCTGGTATCCATCGCACCAGCGCTGATCGCGGCCCTCGTCGACCCGCATCGCACCGTCGGCCGGATCTGGCAGGGGCCACCGGCGGTCCTGCTCGATCCGCCGCCGGCAGCGGTCAACCCGACCCATGTGCTCACCGCGTTGCTGCTCACCGCGACGGCGGCCCTGGCCGCGACCGGGTTCAGTGGCGGTCGCCGGTCCCGGGCCGTGCCGGTGGTGCTGCCCGGCGCCGCCGTCACCCTGCTCATCGCCCCGATCGCGCTGGGCGGCGGCTGGCCGACGAGCACCCTGTCGGCGCTGGCGGTGTTCACCATCTCGATGCTGGGGCTGGCGCTGACACCACCGCCGGCGCTGGTGGAACGGGCCCGTTCGTTGCGACTGGCCCGGGTGCTGGTCTTCCTGATCGGGCTGGCGGCGGGCGGGGCCGGGCTCGCCGGCAGCCTCGCCACCCGGGAGCTGACCCTGTTCACGCTCGGTGGTGCGGTCGGGGTCGGGCTGGTGGCCGCCCTCTACGGCCTCACCTCCCGGGCCCGGCTGCTCGGCTGGCTGTTCGCCTCGCTGATGGCGCAACTGTTCGTGCTCACCGCCGGTCTGGTGGCCGGGCTCGCCCCGGTCTGGTCGGCGTTCGGGGTGCTGGCGGTCGGCGCGGCGTTGCAGGTCTTCTCCGCCACTCTGCCCCGGCTGCGCCGTCCGGAGGCACGTCGCGAGGCGGCGACCGTGGAGTGGAGCGGCCACGCCGCCGCGCTGATCGCACTGGCGCTGGCGTTCGACTCACCTCGGCACATCGCCGCGCTGCTCGCCGCCTGGGGTGCGGTCCTCGGTCTCGCGGCGACCCGGCCGGGCCGGCGGCCGGCGGAGCGACGGGTCCTGTTCTGGGCGGTGGTGCTCTGCGAGATCACCGCCTGGTGGATCCTGATGCGGGTCGCCGAGGTGGCCCTGCCCGAGGCGTACACGCTGCCGCTCGCCGCGCTGGCTCTGCTGGTCGGAGTGCTCGAGCTACGGCAGCGCACCGACCTGAGCAGCTGGGTGGCGTACGGACCGGCGCTACTGGCCGCCTTCGTGCCGACCCTGGCGATCGTGCTGGCCACCGATTCGAGCACCATGCGCCAGGTGCTGCTGCTCCTCGGCGCGGTCGCGGTGCTGGTCTTCGGCTCGATGACCCAGCAGCAGGCACCGGTCATCGTCGGTGCGGTGGTCACCGCCATCGCGGCGGTGCACGCGCTGTTCAGCCTCGGACCGTGGCTGGCGCTGATCCCGGTCGGCTTCCTGCTGCTGATCCTCGGCGCCAGCAACGAACGCCGACGCCGCGCCCAGGAGCGCCTTCAGACCGCGCTTCGCGGCATGCGCTGAGGCGGCGTCAGGCCAGGGAGGCGCGGAGTGCGGCGTCCTTCTCGGCGACCAACTGCTCCAGGTCCGCCTGGTAGGCCGCCATCCGGTCGAGCAGGGCGCGGTCGGCGGTGGCGAGGATGCGGACGGCGAGCAGCCCGGCGTTGCGGGCATTGCCGATGGACACGGTCGCCACCGGCACACCGGCCGGCATCTGCACGATCGACAACAGCGAGTCCATGCCGTCGAGGTGCTTCAACGGCACCGGTACGCCGATCACCGGCAGCGGGGTCACCGAGGCGACCATGCCGGGCAGCGCCGCCGCGCCACCGGCCCCGGCGATGATCACCTTCAAGCCACGGTCGGCGGCGGCCCGACCATAGTCGATCATCTTGACCGGGGTGCGGTGCGCCGAGACCACCTCGACCTCGTACGGCACCTCGAACTCGGTGAGCACCTCGGCGGCGGCCCGCATCGTCGGCCAGTCCGAGTCGCTCCCCATGATCACACCGACCGTGCTCACGCCGCTCGTTCCTCCGGTGTCCCGTCCCGCAGCCAGCGGGCGGCCCGGGCAGCCCGGGCGCGTACCTCGTCCAGGTCGTCACCGAGCACGGTGACGTGCCCGATCTTGCGGCCGGGGCGCACCTGCTTGCCGTACAGGTGGACCCGGGCGGTCGGCTCGGCGGCGAAGAGGTGGTGCAACCGCTCGTCGATCGACATGCCGCCGGGCTGGCCACCGAGCACGTTCGCCATCACCACCACCGGGGCGGTCAACGAGGTGTCGCCCATCGGATAGTCCAGCACCGCGCGCAGGTGCTGCTCGAACTGCGACGTCCGGGCGCCCTCGATGGTCCAGTGCCCCGAGTTGTGCGGGCGCATCGCCAGCTCGTTGACCACCAGCCGGCTACCGCCCGGCGCCGTCGGATCAACCACCTCGAACAGCTCCACGGCCAGCAGGCCCACCACGCCGAGCGCGGTGGCCAGGTCGATGGCGAGCTGCTGGGCGGCGACCGCCAGTTCCTCGGCCAGGCCGGGCGCCGGGGCCAGCACCTCGACGCAGATCCCGTCGCGTTGCACGGTCTCGACGACCGGATAGACCGCGACCTGCCCGAACGGCGAGCGGGCCACCTGCACGGCCAGTTCCCGGCGCAGCGGCACCCGCTCCTCGACGATCAGCTTCGTGCCGCCGGCGAGCAGCGTCTCCGCCAACTCGCTCGCGGACGCCGGGTCGGTGGCCGGCCACACGCCCCGCCCGTCGTACCCGCCACGGGCGGCCTTGAGCACGACCGGCCAGCCGACCTCGTCGCCGAAGGTGACCAGATCGGCGGGGGACCCGACCGGTCGCCAGCGCGGATTCGGGGCACCCAGGGAGCTGAGCCGTTCCCGCATGACCTGCTTGTCCTGAGCGTGCACCAGGGCGTCGGCGGGCGGGAACAGTTTCACACCCTCGCCGGTCAGCGTGCGGATGTGTTCGGTCGGGACGTGCTCGTGGTCGAAGGTGACCACCTCGCAGCCCTTGGCGAAGGTACGCAGCGCGACGAGGTCGGTGTGGTCGCCGTACTGGACGTCGGCGGCGACCAGGGCCGCCCCGTCGTCGGGGGTGAGCGCGAGCACACGCAACGACTGGCCGAGGGAGATCGCAGCCTGGTGGGTCATCCGGGCCAGTTGGCCGCCACCCACCATGCCGACAACGGGCAGACCGGTACGGGAATCCATAGCGGCGTCAGCCTAACCGGGCCGGTCCCGGCACCGACCGGCGGATCCGGCTCAACGCAACTGCCCCACCAGCTCCTCGACATCGGTCACCGGTCGCTGGCAGACGAAGCCCCGACAGACGTACGCGGTGGCCCGTCCGTCGACCAGCGGACGGTCGGCCAGCAGCGGTGTCCCGGGCCGGTCCGGGGGGCCCGCCACGATCACCGCGCCGGGTGGGGCGTGCCGGTACGCCGCCGCCAGCAGCGGGTCACCCGCCGGATCCTCGGTCGCCACCGCGATCTCGTACGGCCCGGAGAGCAGCGCCTCGCCCACGGTCGCCGCGTACCCGGTGAAGCGGGCGTGCCGCCCGACGATCGGCGCGACGGTCGACAGGGCCGCCTCGGCGGCCTCGCGGTAGCGGTTCTCCCCGGTCAACGCCGCGTACCCGACGAGGGCGGCGACGATCGCGGACCGACCCGAGGGGGTGGCGTTGTCGGTCGGGTCGGCGGGCCGGGCGACCAGTTGCTCCGCGTCGTCGGCGGTGTCGTGGAACGCTCCGCCGGGCGCGGCGAAGTGGGCCAGCGCCGCGTCGATGAGCTGACCGGCCAGGTCCAGCCACCGCCCCTCGCCGGTGAGCTGGTGCATGGCGCAGAACGCCTCGGCCACACAGCCGTAGTCCTCCAGCACTCCGGCCGGCTCGCCGACCCGGCCGTCGCGGGAGGCGCGGCGCAGCCGCCCGTCGACGACGTGCACCCGGGCGAGGTACTCGGCGGCGTCCCGCATCGCCCCGTCGGCCACGATCGTGACCCCCTCCAGCAGGTTCGCCTCGCCCTCGGTGCCGAGCCGGCCGGTGGTCTCGACCAGCCGGACGAACTCCGCCAACGCGGTGATCGCCAAACCGTTCCAGGCGGCCACCACCTTGTCGTCCCGCGCCGGCTGGGGTCGGGCGTCCCGGGCGGCCAGCAGTCGGCGGACCACCACCTGCCAGCGTTCCCGTACCGCCGGATCCGCGTCGTCGACGTCGCGCGCCAGCCGCAGCACGCTCGTACCCTCTTCGAAGCTGCCGGCATCGGTCACCGCGAACAGGTCGGCGGCCCACCGGCCGTCCTCCTCGCCCAGCGCCTCGACCAGTTGGGCCGGCGTCCAGACGTAGGTCAGCCCCTCGACCCCCTCGGTGTCCGCGTCCAGCGCGGAGGCGAAGCCCTGCCCGGGCCGGTGCAGCTCGTCGGCGAGGAACCGGGCGGTGTCCCGGGCCACCCGCAGCGCCAGCGCGTCGCCGGTGAGTCGCCACAGCTGGGTGTAGACCCGCAGCAGCAGCGCGTTGTCGTAGAGCATCTTCTCGAAGTGCGGCACGGTCCAGTGCCCGTCCACGGAGTACCGGGCGAAGCCGCCGGCGAGTTGGTCATGGAGGCCGCCACGGGCCATCGCCTCGCAGGTGTGCCGGACGATCTCCAGGCTCCGCGCCGAGCGGGTGCGTTGGTGATGGCGCAGCAGGAAGAGCAGGTTCATGTGCGGCGGAAACTTCGGCGCTCCACCGAAACCGCCGTTGACCTCGTCGTACTCGCTGGCCAGCTGGTCGGCGGCGGCGTCGAGCAGCTCGGCGGTGAGCGGGGCGGTGGGGCCGCCGACGGCCTGGGCACCGCCGATCGCCTGCACCACCGCGGCGCCCTGGCGCAGCACGGCCTCACGCTGGTCGCGCCACGCGGTGCCGACCGACTCGAGCAGCCGGACGAAGTTCGGCCGGGGGAAGTACGTGCCGCAGAAGAACGGGGTGCCGTCCGGGGTGGCGAAGACGGTCATCGGCCAGCCGCCCTGACCGGTCATCGCCTGGGTGGCGGTCATGTAGACCGCGTCGACGTCGGGCCGCTCCTCGCGGTCCACCTTGATCGAGACGAAGCCCTCGTTCAGCAGCTTGCCGACCGCCTCGTCCTCGAACGACTCGTGCGCCATCACGTGGCACCAGTGGCAGGCCGAGTAGCCGACCGAGATCAGCACCGGCACGTCCCGCCGTTTCGCCTCGGCGAACGCGTCGTCGCACCAGGGCCACCAGTCCACCGGGTTGTCGGCGTGCTGGAGCAGGTACGGGCTGGTGGCCTCCGCGAGTCGATTCACCCGACGACCATATCCAGCCGGGCACCCGGTTGCCGGTCGGACGTCAGGAGGCGCCGTCGGCGCGGAGGGGGAGGACGTTCGTGGGGGCGCTGTCGCGTAGCGAGCCGAGGACGGCGGCGATCTTGTCGGCGGGCATCGGCTTGAAGAAGTGGTAGCCCTGGGCCGCGGTGCAGCCCAGCTCCGCCAGTGCGGAACGCTGCGCGGCGGTCTCCACCCCCTCGGCCACCACCCGCAGGCCCAACTGGTGGGCCAGCCCGACGGTGCTGCGCACGATGGCCGCCGCCTGGGGTGAATCCGCCATCTGGAGGACGAAGGAGCGGTCCACCTTCAGCTCGTCCACAGTGACCCGGGTCAGGAACGCCAGCGACGAGAAGCCGGTACCGAAGTCGTCCACCGCCAACTGCACGCCCATCGACCGCAACGTGGTGAGCACCTGGTCGATGACCTCCAGGTCGCTCATCACCACCGTCTCGGTGATCTCCAGGACCAGCCGGTCCGCCGGCACCTGGTGCCGACGCAGCGCCTCCGCGATCTCCGCCGGCAACCTCGGATCCAACAGGCTGCGAGCGGAGAGGTTCACCGAGATGGGGACGTCCAGACCCTCCCGGGCCCAGTCGGCGGCCACGGCGAGCGCCTTGTCGAGCACGTAGCGGGTGAAGGCCCCGAGCTGCTCGCTGTTCTCCACCGGCCGGATGAAGTCGGCGGGCCCCAGCCAGCCCCGCCTCGGGTGCCGCCACCGAATCAGCGCCTCAACGCCGGTCGGTGCCCCGGTGACCAGGTCCACGGCCGGCTGCAACACCAGCACCAGCTGGTCGTCGGACTGCAACGCCTCTCGCAGCTCGGCGAGCAGGGCCAGCTGGTCGGTGCTGGCCGCGTCGCTTGCCGTGTCGTACGCGGCCACGCTGACACCACCCGACTTGGCCTGGTACATCGCGATGTCGGCCCGGCGCAGCAGTTCGGTCAGATCGGCGGTGCCGGCCGGGGCCACCACCACCCCGACGGAGACCTCGACGGACATCCGCACCCCGGCCACCTCGGTGGGGGCGGCCAGCCGCTCGGCGATGTCCCGGGCCTGACGCAGCGCGTACGCCATGGGCGCGGCGCGGTCGCCGACCACCGGGACCGAACTCAGCAGCAGGGCGAACTCGTCGCCCCCGAGGCGCGCCAGCAGGTCACCGGAGCGGGCCAGGGCGCCCAGCCGGTTGGCGGTCAAGCGCAGCAGTTGGTCACCGGCGGCGTGCCCGAGAGTGTCGTTGACCTCCTTGAACTGGTCGATGTCCAGCAGCAGCAGGGCGACCGGGTGGTCATGGGCCAGCTGCCGCAACGCCTGGTCGCCCTTGCCGAGCATCGCCGCCCGGTTGGCCAGGCCGGTCAGCGGGTCGTGCACCGCCTCGTACGAGGAGCGGGCCGTGACCAGGCGCAACTCCCGGTGGGTGGCGGCATCGTGCAACGCCGCGGCGAGGGCGTCGGCGAAGGCGGCGTGGGCGTCGCGTTCCCGACCGGTGGCCGGCGCCGTACGGGGAAGGCGCACCCGCAGGCGGCCCACTCGGGTATCGCCGACCGACAGGTCGCGGACCAGTTCCCCCGGTTCAGGCTCGTCGCCGCCGGGCGGAGCGATTTCCCGGTCGACCACCTGACCACCCGGGTCGCCCCGGTAGCGACGCCACCGACCGTCCCGCCGGGCCACCTCCACGTCGACCAGGTCCGCCTCGAACAGCGTCAGCGCTCCGGTGACGCCCGCCGTGGCGACACCCCGCTCGTCGAGTTGGTTCAGCGCCTTCGTGGCCTCGGCGAGCGACCGCCAGGTACGCCGATCGCGGTCCTCCCGCAACCGTTGCCGGTAGGTCTGTTGCAGCAGCCACAGCGGAGCGGGCAGCAACAGGAGCCAGCGTGGGTCGATCTCGATCAGCACCACCACCAGCACGCCGACCACCAGGTTGCCGATGAACATCAGCAGCTTGCCGCGCAGTGCGGCGAGCAGCGGGCGCCCGATCGGGATGCCGTGCCGCAGCGCCAGCATCACCCCGCCCAGCCAGGCGCTGGCGAGTAGATAGGCGAGGGCGCCGGCGGCCACCGCGAGCGCCAGTGCCGGGGTCGGACCGGCGAGCGTCGGCTGGCCCAGGGCGGTGGTGACCGCGACCGCCAGCGCGGTGGCGGCGGTGTGTGCACTCGCGATTCGGATGACGTCCCAGGTGGCGCGGCCCTCGTCCACCAACGAGAGGGCCGTCCAGGCGAGCGCGACGCCGAGCAGCGCGGCCCCGGGCAGCCAGCCGGGTGGTACCAGGTAGAGGCAGACGACCAGGGCGGCTTCGGCCCAGGTGACGCTCACCACGCCGGCCGCGGCCCGGAACCGGAGCCGGGCCAGCTGGGACAGGGCGAAGAGGGCGACCGCGAAGCCGAAGCGGGCGGGCCCGCCGAGCGGATCGTCGGCGGTCAGCCGCGCCGGCAGGCTCAGGCCCACCACCGCAGTCACCAGCGCGGTGGCCACGACGGCGGCGGTGAGCAGGTGCAGCCCTGTCGGCGTACCACGGACCCGGGGCCGGTCGAGCGGTTGACCGGCCCTGCCGGAGGTCACCGACCCCCTCCCGCCGACCCGGAACAGGCCACGCGGCGGGCGGACACGACTGCGGTGGTCATCGGCGCCCCCTCCCGCGCAGCTTGAGGACTTCTGGTCCCCCCGGCGGAAGGCTAAGCCAAACCCGATGGTCGCAACAGGGGTCGACCATCCGGTTCGACGTGAATCATGCTCCGATCAGCCGTCGCGGCGCTGCTTGCGCCCGTTGGGAGCATCCGAGGATGAATCCTCCGTCACGATCCCACCTGTCGGATCATCGACCGAACGGTCCATCGACTCGGTGCCGGGTGCCGTCGGCCCCTCGGTCGGGAACCGGTCCGGAAGCCGGCGCAGCCGGGCGTTCATGTTCCGGATCAGCAGCACGGTGGCGGCACCGAGGACGAGAATGAGGAACAGGCCCATCGGCCCGGCGAGACCACCGGTGCGGGTGTCCCCGAAGTTGTTCTGGGCGAGCACCTGAGCAGCGGTCAGCATGGGATTCCTCCGGGTCGCGGTGTGCGACCAGGGTAGCCCGCCGCCCGCTCAGCGGGCATGGGCCGTACCTCGCACGCCGGCGAACAGGTCCGACTCCGGCGTCGGGCTGTCGACCGACGACCGGACCAGCTCGAAATCCTCCGTCGGCCAGGCGCGCTGCTGCAGCTCCATCGGCACCTGGAACCAGAAGCCGTCCGGATCCACCTGGGTGGCGTGCGCCCGCAGCGCGTCGTCGCGCACCGGGAAGTACTCGGCGCAGGGCACCCGGGTGGTGATCCGCGGCCCCTTGTCCGGGCGGTCCTCCCAGCGGGTCAGCCACTCCGCGTACGGCGACTCGGCACCGGTCGCGAGCAGGGCCTCGTGCAACGCCAGGATCTTGCCCTTCGAGAAGCCGATGTCGTAGTAGAGCTTCAACGGCTGCCACGGCGCACCCAGTTCCGGGTAGCGTTCGGCGTCGCCGGCCGCGTCGAAGGCCGCCACGCTGACCTTGTGGCACATGATGTGGTCCGGATGCGGGTAGCCACCCTCCTCGTCGTAGGTGGTGACCACGTGCGGACGGAACTCACGCATCAGCCGGACCAGCGGACCGGCGGCCACGTCCACGTCCTGGAGGGCGAAACAACCCTCGGGCAGCGGCGGCAACGGATCACCCTCGGGCAGACCGGAGTCGACGAAACCCAGCCACGCCTGCTCGATGCCGAGGATCGCCCGGGCCGCGTCCATCTCGGCGCGACGGATCTCGGCGATGTTCGCCCAGACGTCGGGACGGTCGAGCTTGGGGTTGAGCACGCTGCCCCGCTCACCGCCCGTACACGTCACGACCAGCACGTCCACCCCTTCGGCGACGTACTTCGCCATCGTCGCGGCGCCCTTGCTCGACTCGTCGTCGGGGTGCGCGTGAACGGCCATGAGTCGAAGTTGCTCTGCCAAGGTCGGCGCTCCTCGTCTCTGCCCACCGGCGACCCGCCCCGGGCCCCCGTTGACCTGCCGGATTCCTCCCCGTAGCGGCACCGGACCGCGCCGGCCTGTCATATTTGACCCCAGCCGTACGCGACGCTGAGCCAGATCTGGCGACCGAGTCGAACAGGAATGGCGGACTCTGCCATTCTTGCCGATACCGCTGACAACAACGCCAGGGAGATACCCGACGGTGACCGAGACGCACGCCACACTTGGACCGGACGCGCCGGTTTTCCCACCCGGTCGGTACGGTCGCCGCCGCGCGCCGCGCCGCCGCCGCCCGGTGCTGGCCGCGCTGCTCGCCGTCGTCGTGGTCGCGACGCTCACCGCCGTCTCGGTCCGGCTCTACCGGCAGTACGGCGATCCGGCGTACGACGCCCAGGTGATCAGCTACGGGGACATCACGGACGACCAGGTGGTGGTCGACTTCCGGGTGAACCTGCCGGACGGTGGCTCGACGGTGTGCGTGCTGCGCGCCCGGGACCACGCCGGTGCCGAGGTGGCCCGCGAGGAGGTGCCGGTGACCGCCGTCGCCGGGCAGCCGCACGTCACCGTCCGGCACCGCCTCGCGACCACGGCACGGCCGTTCATCGGTGAGGTCGTCCGCTGCCGGCCGCCCGGCTGAGATCCGCCACGGGAGCCGGTCGCTCTCCGGCGCCCCGGGTCCGGACGCCGACAACCCGCGGCGGTCGTCGGCCCGGTCCGGGCAGCCCGTCGATGCGCCCGGCGTGATCGCCGACACTCCTTGTCGTAGGGCACTGGTAACTTGGAGGTTCACCTGTCAGCCAGCACGCAGAACCGAGGAGGACCGCCTGTGTCCAATGGCAACGAGGCGCCCGCCACCTGGCTGTCCCAGGACGCGTACGACCGCCTGAAGGGCGAGCTCGACGAGTTGATCGCCAACCGGCCGGTCATCGCCGCCGAGATCAACGCCCGGCGTGAGGAAGGCGACCTGCGCGAGAACGGCGGCTACCACGCCGCCCGCGAGGAGCAGGGCAAGGCCGAGGGGCGCATCCTCTACCTGAAGGAGCTGCTCCGCACAGCCCAGGTCGGCGAGGCGCCGACCGTCGACGCCGTGGCGCCCGGGATGGTCGTGACGATCTACTTCGACGACGACGCCGACGACACAGAGACGTTCCTGCTCGGCTCGCGTGAGATCGCCTCGACCACGGACCTGACGGTCTACAGCCCCGAGTCGGCCCTCGGCCAGGCGATCCTGGGCGGCAAGGCCGGCCAGGCCTGCACCTACACCGCTCCGAGCGGCGCCGACATCAAGGTGACCGTGGTCAGCTTCGAGCCCTTCTCCGGCTGACCGTCCTCGTCCGCCGGCCGCGCCGGCAGTCCGATCGTCCAGAGGCGTGACGCCACCGCGTCACGCCTCTGGTGCGATGGTCACCTGGTAGCCGCTGGCCCGCAGCGCGCTGATCAGCATGTCGGAGTGTTCGACGCCACGGGTCTCCACCGACAACGCCACTTCCACCTCACCGAGGCGCAGGTGCGGGTTGGCCCGCTGGTGCACCACGTCCACCACGTTCGCCCGGTGCTCGGCGATCTCGCTCAACAGCGAGGCCAGCTGTCCGGGCCGGTCCGAGCAGCGCACCGTCACCCGCAGGTAGCGACCCGCCGCCGCCAGTCCGTGCTCGATCACCCGCAACATCAGCAGCGGGTCGATGTTGCCACCGGAGAGCACCACCACCGCCGGCGCGGTCACCTCGACAGCACCGGCCAGCAGGGCGGCCACGCCGACCGCCCCGGCCGGCTCCACCACCTGCTTGCCGCGTTCGAGCAGCATGAGCAGCGCCCGGGAGATGTCCTCCTCGGAGACGGTGACCATGTCGTCGACGAGCTTGCGGACGTGGCTGAAGGTGACGTCACCCGGCCGACCGACCGCGATGCCGTCCGCGATGGTGGTGAAGGCCGGCAGCCGGACCGGCTCGCCCGCGACGAGTGACGGCGGAAAGGCCGCCGCGCCGGCCGCCTGCACCCCGATCACCCGAACCTCCGGCCGGAGCGCCTTGGCGGCAACCGCCAGCCCGGAGATCAGTCCTCCCCCGCCCACACCGGTGACGATCGTGGTGACCTGCGGGCACTGCTCCAGGATCTCCAGCGCCACCGTGCCCTGCCCGGCGATGACGTCCCGGTGGTCGAACGGATGGATCAGCACTGCGCCGGTGCGCTCGGCGAACGTCTGCGCCGCGACCAGAGACTCGTCGACCGTGGCACCGATCAGCTCGACCTGGGCGCCGTATCCCTTCGTGGCCGCCACCTTCGGCAGTGGCGCGTTCACCGGCATGAAGACGGTGGCGTGGGTGCCGACCAGGCCGGCGGCGAGCGCCACACCCTGTGCGTGGTTGCCGGCGCTGGCCGCGACCACGCCCCGGGCCCGCTCCTGCGCCGACAGCCGCGAGATCCGCACGTACGCGCCGCGCACCTTGTACGACCCCGCCCGTTGGAGGTTCTCGCACTTGAGCCAGACCGGCCCGCCGAGCGCGGCACTGAGCGGGCGGGACGGCTCCAGCGGAGTGGTCCGGACGACCCCGTCGAGCAGGTCCCGGGCCGCGCGCACCTCGTCCAGGCTGACCAGTTCCGTCATGCCTAGATCGTGCCACCCGCCCCGTCCGGCGTCGGCGACGCCCGACCCGGAACAGCCGGCGGCGGACCGGTCGGCGGTACCGGTGCCGGGACGGCCGGGGCCGGGTCCGGCGATGCGGCCACCGTCATACCGGGCAGGATCGGACCGGTGGGCATCGACCGGGCGATTCGGGCGGTCTGCGCAGTGGAGATGCTCTGGATCAGCACGATCAAGGAACCTCCCGCCACCGTGCAGAAGATCGCCGGCACCAGGTACTCACCGGTCGCCCGCAGGTAATGGTCGGCGTACGCCTGGAAATGGGACGAGGTCTGCGGGTACGGCAACGCCTCGTACTCGGCGGCGGCGGAGCGCGCGAACATCCGTTCCGCGAAGAGGAACACCAGCCAGCTGCCCCACCACACGTGCACGAGTACCGGGGTACTCAGCCGCCACAGACTCTCCCGGGCGATGTTACCCACCACCCGGTGCGGCATCACGAAGTTGACGAACGGCACCAGCCATCCGGCGATCGCCCACCCGTCGGAGTTGGTGGGCCCGGCGCCCGGGAAGGCGTCCAGGTTCGTCCGGGCCCGCCAGGTCCAGACGATCACGAGCACGATCGCGACCAGGAACGCGACCTGGTAGAGCAGTGCCGCCGCCAGTTCCAGCACCCCCGCGGTGAGCAGGAACGTCTCGCTGTCGAGGGAGTCGGCCGCCCGCTCGGCGAGCAGCGCGTTCACCGGCTGGACGGCCACCGTCAGCAGCAGGAACGCGGTGGTCGCGGCGACGGCGACCGAGGCGGCCCGACCGACACCCCGGACCGGTCGCACCCGGGCACCCGGGCGGACGGCCGGCGCGCCGACCGGCGTACGGCAGGTCGGGCATTCTCTGGTGCGTACGTCGGTCTCGGTGTCGCAGGTGTGGCAGCGCATGCCCGGCGGTCCTCCCCTGTCGCGGTGCCGGGGAGCCTAAATGATCAAGCGTTGGCTGGCCAGCCCGTTCCGACGTGCGGGTATCCGGGTGCGTGCCGAGGCCACGGGTTCGCCATCTCGAACTGACCGGCGACGCCGAGCAGCAGCAGCTCCGAGCCGGGTGGTCCGACAAGTTGCACGGCGAGGGGCAGCCCGTCCGGGCGGCGGCCCACCGGCACCACCAGGGCGGGCAGGCCGGCGATGTTCCACGGCGCGGCGTAGGGCGCGTACCGGATGCTGGCCAGCATGTTGGCCTGCCAGGAGCGGGTCGACCAGCTGGCCGCCGCCGGCGGTGCGCTGGCCAGCGCCGGGGTGAGCAGCAGGTCCACCGAATGGTCGGTGAAGAAGCCGATCGACCGCTCGCGCCAGGCCGACCGGTCGGCCTCCCGGACGTACCCGCGCCGCCAGGCCCACTCGCCGAGGGCGACGTGCCGGCGGCTGCGACGTTGCAGGGCGCGTCGGTCGACACCGGCGTCGCGCACGTCCGCCGCCGCGGCGGCGAACCAGGTGGCGATGCCCTTCAGGCCCAGCGAGGTCGGGTACACCGGGTCGGCCGGCACCGTGTCGTGCCCGGCACCGGCGAGCAGCCGACCGGCGGCGGCGACCGCGTCCCGGTTCGGCGCGTCGGGTGAGACGCCCCGCACGGGCGATCGCAGCGACACGCCGACCCGCAGCCGCTGTGGCGGTACGAGCTTGCTCTGGGCACGGCCGGCGAGCACCTGGAAACCGACCGCCGCGTCGGCGACAGTGGTGCTGAGCATGCCGTGCTCGGTCAGGCCGAACCAGTCCTCCGCGCCGAGCTGACAGGGCACCACCCCGCGACCGGGTTTCAGACCGACCAGCCCGCAGCAGGCGGCCGGGATACGGATCGAGCCGAGCCCGTCGTTGCCGTGGGCGATCGGCACCAGTCCGGCAGCCACAGCCGCGGCCGCACCACCGGAGGAGCCGCCCGGGGTGCGGGACGGGTCCCACGGGTTGCGGGTGACGGCGGTCTCGTCGTCGGTGCTGCCCCACAGGCCCAGCTCGGGCATCCGGGTGACGCCGAGGATCACCGCGCCGGCTCCGCGCAGTCGGCGGACCACCTCGTGGTCGGCCTCCGCCACGGGGGTACGGACGGCGGCGGAACCGTTCCAGGTGGGCACACCGGCCACCGGGGTGTTCTCCTTGACCGCGACCGGCACCCCGGCCAGCGGGAGGTTCGCCAGGTCCTCCTGCTCGTCGACCTTCTCCGCCTCGGTGACCGCCTCCCCGCCGCGTACCGCGCGGAACGCGGCGAGGTCGACGTCGGTCTTGGCGACATGGTCGAGGTGGTCGGCGAGCACCTGGGTGGCGGAGACGTCTCCCCGGCGTACTCCCCGGGCGATCTGTTTGGCGGTCGCCCCGACCCAGGTCGGCATGATGTCCTGCACGGCCACCCTCCCAAGCCAGCGGTCAGCCCAGCGCCTGCTCCAGATCGGCGAGCAGGTCTTCGACCGTCTCGATGCCGACAGACAGTCGCACGAGATCGGAGGGAACTTCAAGCGGCGAGCCGGCAGCACTCGCGTGTGTCATCCGACCGGGGTGCTCGATCAGGGATTCCACCCCACCGAGGGACTCGGCGAGCACGAACAGCCGGGCCCGGTTGCAGATCTCGACGGCGTGCTCCTCACCCCCGGCGGCCCGGAAGGAGATCATGCCGCCGAACCGGCGCATCTGCTTCGCCGCCACCTCGTGCCCGGGGTGCGTGGGCAGGCCCGGATAGAGCACCTGACCGACCTTGGCATGCCCGTCCAGGTACGCCACGATCCGTTCCGCGTTGTCGCAGTGCCGGTCCATGCGTACCCCGAGGGTCTTGATACCGCGCAGGGTCAGCCAGGCGTCGAACGGACCGTTGATCGCGCCCATCGCGTTCTGGTGGTAGCGCAGTCGCTCGCCGAGCTCGGCGTCGGCCGCCACCAGCGCGCCACCGACCACGTCGGAGTGCCCACCTACGTACTTGGTGGTCGAGTGCACGACCACGTCCGCGCCGAGCGTGATCGGCTGTTGCAGGTACGGCGAGGCGAACGTGTTGTCGACCACCAGCAGCGCCCCGGCGTCGTGCGCCACGGCGGCCAGGGTGGCGATGTCGGCGATGCCGAGCAGCGGGTTGGTCGGGGTCTCCACCCAGACCACCTTCGTGACGCCGGGCCGGATCGCGGCCCGCACGGCCTCCGCGTCGGAGACCCGGGCCGGGGTGTACGCCAGGCCCCACCGCTCGGCGACCTTGGCGAAGAGCCGGTACGTGCCGCCGTACGCGTCATCGGGGATCACCACGTGGTCGCCCGGACCACAGACGGTACGCAACAGGGTGTCCTCGGCGGCGAGACCGCTTGCGAAGGCCAGGCCGACCCGGCCGGCCTCGAGCGCGGCCAGGCACTCCTGGAGCGCGTCCCGCGTCGGATTGCCGGAGCGGCTGTACTCGTAGCCGAGCCGTGGCGCGCCGACCGCGTCCTGGGCGTACGTGCTGGTCTGGTAGATCGGGGGGATCACCGCGCCGGTGCGGGCCTCGGGGTCCTGGCCGGCATGGATGGCGAGCGTCTCGAAGCCATGGGTCATTCCGCAGACGTTAGTCCTCCCGCCCGTCCCACCGTATGAAACCCAGCCCGGCTCGCCTCCGAGGTTCTGTCGGAACCCTGAGCGATACTTGCCGAGTGAGTCCGACCAAGAGCCTTCCATCCCGCCTGATCGGAGCAGCCGACCGCATCCCGGCCTCGCTTGACGTGCTCGCCGGTCCCGATCATGGGCGGGTCGTCCTACCACTCCGACTGGCCTGGTCCGGCCTGACCGAGTTCGACGTCGACGATTCTCGGGAGCGGTTGACCCTGTACTGCCTACTTCTGGATTGTGGGCAGCACGATGACATCGTGCACTACGTCAACGCGGAGTTGCTGCGGCACGACTGGCCACGGATTCGAAGACTGACAGCCCGCCGAATGACTGGTTTGTGGGAAAGCCGCGTGCCTGAGCTGGCCGCCGCCTGATGCAGCCCTTGCACCGGAAGCTGCTTGAAGTTGGCTTCAGTGCTGGCGACGACCTTGGTCTTGTACTGGCGGGCGGCTACGCCATGGCGGCCCACGAACTGGTTGATCGCCCATCGCAGGACATCGACTTCGCGACCGCCACCGCACTGCCCTTGGCGACCGTGGTAGATCGCCTGGCTGGCACTTATCGATCAGCGGGCTACCAAACGGAGATCATCGAAGTCACGCCCCGGATGGCCCGGATGCTGGTGTCGGACGCGACCATGTCGTGCGAAGTCGACCTGCTCAAGGAGGGGCTTGGGCCGCCGGCCAGATTGGCCGTCGGTCCGGTTCTCTCCTTCGAGGATGCGGTCGGCCTGAAGATGCGCGCGCTGCACGACCGCGCCGCGCACCGCGACTACATCGACGTCCATGCCGCAAACAACCGGCTGAGCTGGCACGAGATCGAGAAGTTGGGCGCGCAACACACCGCCGGCTTTTCGCTGGAGGAGTTGGCCGATCGACTCGGCTCTATCAGCGAGCGCGACCCCCGCACCTTCCGGTCCTACGGACTCGGTGACGACGACATTGAGACGCTCTGCCGGTGGGCCATCGCCTGGGAGGCGGACATCCGGTCCCGGCTGGCGAACGGGGAGACCGGTCCGGTGCCGGTGGCCGGCGACGAGTGGGACGCGTACCTCGACCGGCTGTGACGGGCAGTGCGACGCGGGCGGCGGCGGCACCCGCCCCGGCTTAATCTGACCGGATGGCAGGGTGTGTGTTCTGCAGGATCGTGGCCGGTGAGGTTCCGGCGTTCCGGGTGTCCGACGAGCCGGACGGGGTCGCGTTCCTGGACACCCGGCCGGTGTTCAAGGGACATGTGCTGGTGGTGCCGCGCACCCATCTGGTCACTCTCGCCGACCTGCCGCCGGAGTCGCTGCCCGGCTACTTCGGGTTGGTGCGGCGGATCGCCGTGGCGGTCGAGTCCGGTCTCGGCGCGGGCGGCACGTTCGTGGCGATGAACAACCGGGTGTCCCAGTCGGTGCCGCACCTGCACACCCATGTGGTGCCCAGGACGAAGGGCGACGGGCTGCGTGGCTTCTTCTGGCCGCGTACCCGCTACGCCGACGACGCCGAGGCCTCCTCCTACGCGGCCCGGGTCCGGACGGCGCTGGCGGCCTGACGGAGCGCGACGCGGGTAAGGAAGCGGCGTCCGCCGGTGTTGCACGCGGGGAAGGGTACGAAAGGAGTTCCACCGTGTTCCTCCGCCGCATGAAGGCCGAGATGATCTCACCCGACCGGGCCCTGCCCGGCCGGCCCATCGCGATGCCGGTGGCCGACCGGCACGAGGTGCTCGGGACCCCGCTGAAGGGCCCGTTCCCCGAGGGCTATCAGGTCGCCGTGTTCGGGATGGGGTGTTTCTGGGGAGCCGAGCGCCTGTTCTGGACCCTGCCCGGCGTCTTCACCACCTCCGTGGGTTACGCGGGTGGTTACACCCCCAACCCGAGCTACGAGGAGGTCTGCTCCGGGATGACCGGGCACACCGAGGCGGTCGAGGTGGTGTACGACCCCACGAAGATCAGCTACGAGGATCTGCTGAAGGTCTTCTGGGAGAACCACGACCCGACCCAGGGCATGCGCCAGGGCAACGACGTGGGCACCCAGTACCGGTCCGCGATCTACGCCAGCACGGACGAGCAGCTCGCGACCGCCGAGGCGTCGCGGGAGGCGTTCGCGCCGATCGTCGCCCGCGCCGGCAAGGGCGAGATCACCACGGAGATCGCCCGGCTCGGTGACTACTACCTGGCCGAGGACTACCATCAGCAGTACCTCGCGCCGACGAAGAACCCGAACGGTTACTGCAACCACGGCCCGAACGGGCTGAGTTGCCCGGTCGGCGTGGCCCGTACCGCCGGATGAGCAGGGCAACGCGCCCAAGCGCCCTTGGCAGCCGGCCCGCCGAAGTCGGCGGGCCGGCTGCCGTCGCGTGTGCGGGACCATCGACCCAGTGATCACGCCCATGCCACACGTATTGCGGCATTCGTCACACTCGGCGCCGCTTCGCAAAGGCCTCAAGTGTCACGAGGTAGGCAGGAACCGACCCAACACTCGGCGTGGGATGTCACCTGCTTGATCGCGGGGCGCGGATTCTAGCAATGCTGTTACAGGACCGTCATGGTCTCAACAGGCTAATCGCAACATCCTCTGGCAGCATGGGCACACATGTGCGGACTGGCTGGGGAGTTCCGACGGGACGCGACGCGTGCCGACGTCGCAGCGGTGGAACGGATGGCCGCCACCATGTGCGATCGGGGGCCGGATGGCAGCGGGGTGTGGTCACAGGGGCCGGTCGCCCTCGGCCACCGCCGTCTGAAGATCATCGACCTGTCGGCGGCCAGCGGTCAGCCGATCGTCGACTCCGCCGCCGGTCTGACCGGTGTCTTCAACGGCTGCATCTACAACTACCGCGAGCTGCGTGCCGAGCTGCAGGCCAAGGGCCACCACTTCTTCTCCAGCGGAGACAGCGAGGTCGTCGTCAAGGCGTACGCCGAGTGGGGGCTGGACTTCGTCGACCACCTGATCGGCATGTTCGCCGTGGCGATCAGCGAACGGGACACCGGCCGTCTGGTGCTGGCCCGGGACCGGCTCGGCATCAAGCCGCTCTACCTCGCCGAGTCCGCCGGCGTGGTGCGCTTCGCCAGCACCCTGCCGGCACTGCTGGCCGGCGGCGGGGTGGACACCGGCATCGACCCGGTCGCCCTGGGCCACTACCTCAGCTTCCACAGCATCGTGCCACCGCCGCGCACCATCCTGCGCGGGGTCACCAAGCTGCCACCGGCCACCGTGCGGGTCTACGAGGCCGACGGCCGCAGCCACGAGCGCGTCTACTGGGATCCACCGTTCCTCCGCCGCGACGAGCACTCCGGATGGTCCGAGCGGGAGTGGCAGGACGCCCTGCACGAGTCACTCACCACCGCCGTACGCCGGCGGATGGTCGCCGACGTGCCGGTCGGCGTGCTGCTCTCCGGCGGCCTGGACTCCAGCCTGGTGGTCGCCCTGCTGGCCGGGGAAGGGCAGCGCGGGCTGTCCACCTTCTCCATCGGCTTCGACGCCGTCGGCGGCCGGGAGGGTGACGAGTTCCGCTACTCCGACGTGGTCGCCAAGACCTTCGACACCGACCACCACCAGATCCGGGTCGCCGCACAGGATCTGGTCCCGCCGCTGGAGGCGGCCGTCGCGGCCATGAGCGAACCCATGGTCAGCCACGACTGCGTCGCCTTCTACCTGCTCAGTCAGGAGGTGTCGCGGCATGTCAAGGTGGTCCAGTCCGGCCAGGGCGCCGACGAGATCCTGGGCGGCTACCACTGGTACCCGCCACTGGCGCAGGTCGGCCGGGAGCAGGCCCTCGACACGTACGCCCGGGCCTTCTTCGACCGCGACGGCGCCGGCCTGGCCCGGGTACTCAACCCCGACTGGCTCGCCGACGGCGATCCGGCGCGGGAGTTCGTCGCCGCGCACCTGGCGCGGCCGGGCGCGCAGACCGCGGTCGACGCCGGCCTGCGCATCGACACGCAGATCATGCTCACCGACGACCCGGTCAAGCGGGTCGACAACATGACCATGGCGCACGGGCTGGAGGCCCGGGTGCCGTTCCTGGATCACGAGTTCGTGGAACTGGCCGCCGCCTGCCCCCCGGAGTTGAAGCTGGCGCAGGGCGGTAAGGGTGTGCTGAAGGAGATCGGCCGTCGTGTGCTCCCGCACGAGGTCATCGACCGGCCCAAGGGTTACTTCCCGGTGCCGGGCCTGACGCACCTGGAGGGCAAGCTCCTCGACCGGGTACGCGACGCGCTGTCCGCTCCGGAGGCCCGCCGCCGCGACCTGTTCCGCACCGATTACGTCAACGCCCTGCTCGACGCGCCCAACGCCGAACTGACCCCGTTGAACGGAAACAAGCTGTGGCAACTCGGACTCCTGGAAATGTGGCTCCAGAGCCACGGAATCGACTGAGCGTGACCGACACCCTGGCCACCGGCGTAGCCCGGACCGACCGGGGCCGCGGCGCGGGCAGGCGGTACGAGCGGGTCGGGCCGGGCGGTGATCCGATCGCCACCGGCGGCGCCGAACCGACCGCTGACGAACGCCCGGGCACCGGTGCGGACGTCGTCGTCGACTGCGGTTGGGGGCGGCTGGTCTTCGGCCAGACGTTCGCCGACCAGTCCGCGGTCGCCGACGTGCTGCGCTCCGAGGCGGCCGGCGCCCGGGACATCTGCATCTACCTGCGGGATCCGCATGTGCTGGTCTCCCGCTTGCCCGACGAGCTGTTCATCGACCCGTCGCTGACCTTCCGGCTGCCGCTCGGTGGGGACCGTCGCGGGCCTCGTCCCGGTGCCGGGACGACCGAGGAGGCCGGCACCGCCGAGACGCCGGCACCGCTCGACGCCCGCAACGAGCTGCCTGGGGTACGCATCCGCAGGTTGCGCGACGCCGCCGACGCGGACGCGGTCAACCGGATCTACGCGGCCAACGGCATGGTCACCGCCCCGGTCGACAAGCTTGTCGACAACGCCGCGACCGACCGGTTCCTGCACCTGGTGGCCGAGGCGGTCACCGGCGAGATCGTCGGCACCATCACCGGCATCGACCACGTGGCGGTCTTCGACGACCCGGACAACGGCGCCAGCCTGTGGTGCCTGACCGTCGACTTCAACCAGGCTCCGCCCGGCACCGGGCAGGCACTGATCACCGAGCTGGCCAGCCGGCTGGTCGCCCGGGGTCGCGCGTACGTCGACCTGTCCGTGCTCGCCGAGAACGCCGGGGCGATCCGGCTCTACGAGCGGCTCGGTTTCTACCGCACCGCCACGCTCTGCGTGAAGCGGAAGAACCCGATCAACGAGCGGTTGTTCCTGCCGGCCATGCCGGTCGGGTACGACGGGCTCAACCCGTACGCCCGGATCGTCGCGGACGAGGCGATGCGGCGGGGCATCCGAGTGGAGGTGACCGACCCGGAGTGGGGCGAGCTGCGGCTGACCAGCGGCGGCCGGACCATCCTCACCCGGGAGTCGCTGTCCGAGCTGACCTCGGCGGTGGCGATGAGCCGCTGCGACGACAAGCGGGTCACCCGCCGCATCCTGACCGAGGCCGGTCTGTCGGTGCCACGCGGACGCACCGCCACCGGCGACGCCGCCGACGCCGAGTTCCTGGCCGAGGTGGGCCAGGTGGTGGTCAAGCCGGCCCGGGGCGAGCAGGGCAACGGCATCACCGTCGGGGTACGCACCCCCGAGGCGCTGGCCGCCGCCGTGGAGCTGGCCGCCCGGTTCTGCCCGGAGGTGCTGCTGGAGGAGCTGTGCTCCGGTGAGGACCTGCGGGTCGTCATGATCGATCACGAGGTGGTGGCCGCCGCCGTACGCCGGCCCGCCTCGATCACCGGCGACGGCGTGCACGACATCGCCGAGCTGATCGAGCGGCAGAGCCGCCGTCGGGCCGCCGCCACGGGTGGCGAGTCCCGCATTCCGCTCGACGACATGACCCGGGACGTGGTCACCGAGGCCGGCTACCAGCTGCACGACGTGCTGCCGGAGGGGCAGGTGCTCGCCGTGCGGCGCACCGCGAACCTGCACACCGGTGGCACCATCCACGACGTGACCGGCGAGCTGCACCCGCTGATCGCCGAGGCGTGCGTCGCCGCCAGCCGGGCCATCGACATCCCGGTCACCGGGCTCGACCTGCTGGTGCCGGCGCCGGACCAACCCGAGCACGTCTTCATCGAGGCCAACGAGCGGCCCGGGCTGGCCAACCACGAGCCGCAGCCCACCGCCGAACGCTTCGTGGATCTGCTCTTTCCCGGGACTCGGGCACCGCAGAAGCTGTGGACCCCGGCCGGTGCGGCACCATCTGGGGCATGACCGTACGCAAGACCACTCCGCTCCCCATCGACCTGGACTATCTCCGTCAGGTGCTGGTCGAGCTGCTCGATATCCCGAGCCCTTCGGGACGCACCGACCACGTGCAGCAGTACGTGGGTGAACGCCTGTCCGCGCTCGGCATCCCGTCGACGCTGACCCGCCGGGGCGCGCTGAGCGCCTGCCTGCCCGGTCCCCGCGAGACCGGCGCGGACCGGGCCATCGTGGTGCACACCGACACCATCGGCGGGATGGTCAAGCGGCTGAAGGAGAACGGCCGGCTGGAGCTGAAGCCGATCGGTACGCACAGCGCCCGGTTCGCCGAGGGCGCCCACGTACGGATCTTCACCGACGACCTGGACCGGGTGGTCACCGGTCAGGTGCTGCCGCTCAAGGCCAGCGGTCACCGCTACAACGAGGGTGTCGACCTGCAGGGCTTCGGCTGGGAGCAGGTGGAGGTACGCGTCGACGAGCCGGTGGAGGACCTCGCCGGACTGCGGGCGCTCGGCATCGACGCGGGCGACTTCGTGGCGTTCCTGCCGAACCCGACGGTCACCCCGAGCGGGTACGTCAAGTCCCGTCATCTGGACGACAAGGCCGGCGTCGCCGCGGTGCTCGCCGCCCTGAAGGCGATGGTCGAGGCCGGGATCAAGCCCGCCGTGACCGCGCACCTGCTGGTCACCGTGACCGAGGAGATCGGCCACGGGGCGTCGCACGGCCTCGACCCCGACGTGGCCGAGATCGTCTCGGTGGACGCGGCGGTGGTCGCCCCCGGTCAGCAGTCCCGGGAGCACTCCGCCACCCTGGCGATGGGCGACGGCGTCGGGCCGTTCGACTACCACCTCACCCGCAACCTGGCGGCGATCGCCCGGGAACACGACGTGGATCTCGTCCGGGACGTCTTCGACTACTACCGTTCGGACGTGGCGGCGGCGGTGGAGGCCGGGGCACACGCCCGGGTGGCGTTGCTCGGCTTCGGCGTCGACGCCACCCACGGTCACGAGCGCACCCACCTGGAAGGGCTGCGCCACCTGGCCCAGTTGATCTGCCTGTACCTCCAGAGCGACCTGGTGTTCCCCGAATGGGACGCCGAGCCGGAGGGCGACCTGGCGGACTTCCCGTCACTGGCGGTGCAGCCGGCCAACGCCGACGGCCCGCGCGAGGGCCCGATCGGCATCGCCCAGACCTCCTGACCGGAGCGGCGACGATGGTGTGATCGAAATCCGTTGCCGGTGGGCCGCCGGCTGGATAGCGTGGCGGTACACGGGAAAGGAGGTGGTCCAGACTTGTATAGCAATCGGACTCGTGAGGTGGCTGTCCGCTAGCCGCTGTCCTCGACAGTGACAGCCCGTCCCCCGGGACGGGCACGGTAAGAGTCGTCGAGACCGTGTGGCAGCGGTGCGGCGAAACCACGACAGCCACCCGACCCCCGGGGTGCCGGCCCAGTCCAGTCGGCCCGCGCGTCAGCGCGGAAGCCCCGGGGGTCGCTTCATTTCACCGGAGGCGGCCGTGTCCATGCGCGAGCTGGTGGTGCTCGGCACGGCGAGCCAGGCGCCCACCCGGACCCGCAACCACAACGGGTACGTGCTGCGGTGGGACGACGAGGTGATCCTCTTCGACCCCGGCGAGGGCAGCCAGCGGCAACTGCTGCACACCGGCGTCACCGCCACCGACCTGACCCGGATCTGCGTCACCCACTTCCACGGCGACCACTGCCTCGGCCTGCCCGGCACCATCCAGCGCCTGTCCCTGGACCGGGTGCCGCACCCGGTGGCGGTGCACTTTCCGGCCGGCGGTGCCGACTACTTCGCCCGGCTGCGACACGCCAGTTCCTTCCACGAGACCGCCGAACTGGCCGTGGCGCCGATCGAGACGGACGGGCAACGGATCGCGCTGCGCTGCGGGACGCTGGAGGCGCGTCGGCTGCGGCACCCCGTCGAGACGTACGGCTATCGACTGGTGGAGCCGGACGGGTGCCGGATGCTGCCGGAGCGGCTGGCCGCGTACGGCATCGCCGGGCCGGCGGTCGGTGAGCTGCTCCGCACCGGTCACCTCGACCTCGACGGGCGTCGCGTCACCCGGGACGAGGTGAGCACGCCACGGCCGGGGCAACGGTTCGCCTTCGTGATGGACACCGGCCTCTGCGACGGGGTGTACGCGCTGGCCGAACACGCCGACCTGCTGGTCATCGAGTCGACGTTCCTGGAGTCGGAGGCCGCGCTCGCCGTCGAGGTCGGGCACCTCACCGCCGGCCAGGCGGCGCGGGTGGCGGCCGAGTCGGGGGTACGCCGACTCGTGCTCACCCACTTCTCCCAGCGGTACGCCGATCCGGCCCGCTTCGCCGACGAGGCCCGCCGGCACTTCGACGGGGACCTGGTGATCGCCGAGGATCTGGTCACGGTTCAGGTGCCACCCCGGCGGGTACTCTCGGCTGGGTGAGCGTCACGCTGCGTCCGGCGGAGTCGGCCGATCTCCTGCCGGTGGGCGCCCTGCACCAACGTTCCCGGGTCGCCGCCTACTCCTCGTTCCTGCCGGCGGAGGCGCTTGCCGACCCGACACCGGAGGCGATGGGTGAGTACTGGGTGCAGCGATGGACCTGGGAGCGGGTCGACCACCTGATGACGGTGGCCGAACGGAACGGCACCCTGGCCGGCTTCAGCTACTTCGGTCCCGACGACGCGGGCGACCCGGCGACCGGCCTGCTCAACGCCATCCACCTGGAGCCGAGCGAGCGGGGCCGCGGTGTCGGCCGGGCGTTGATGGTCGACGCCCTGACCAACATGCGGGCGCGAGGCTGGCGCCACGCGGTCCTCTGGGTGCTACGCGACAACACCCCCGCCCGCCACTTCTACGAGCGTGGCGGCTGGCGCCCCACCGGCCAACAGCGCGACGAGATGATCGGCCAAGCCCTCACCCCCCAACTCCGCTACACCCGCCCCCTCCAACCCCCCACCCCACCCCGTTGATCATGAGGTTGGCGGCATCGTGGAGATCGACAACTGCCGCTAACCTCATGATCGACACTGGGTGGGTGGGTGGGTTGGGGGTGGGAGGTTCAGCGGGCGCCTAGGTGGGCCAGGAGGTCCTGGCGGGTGAGGACGCCCTTGGGTTTGCCGTCGATCAGGACCAGCGCGGCGTCGGACTTCTCCAGCAGGTTGACCGCCTCGCTGACCGGCTGGCCCCCGCCGATCATCGGCAGCGGCGGGCCCATGTGCCGCTCGATGGTGTCGTGCAGGTGCGCCTGACCGGTGAAGAGCGCGTCGAGCAGGTCCTTCTCGGCGATCGAGCCGGCCACCTCGCCGGTCACCACCGGCGGCTCGGCCTTGAGCACCGGCAGTTGCGAGACGCCGTACTCGCGCATGTAGTCGATGGCGTCGCGAACCGTCTCGGTCGGGTGCACGTGGACCAGTTCGGGCAGGCCACCCGGCTTGCCGGCGAGTGCCTGCGAGACGGTGGGCTCCGAACCGGAGGCGTCGAGGAAGCCGTAACGCGCCATCCAGGCGTCGTTGAAGATCTTGGAGAGATAGCCCCGGCCGCCGTCCGGCAGCAGCACCACGACCACGTCGTCCGGGCCGGCGGTGCGCGCCACCTCCAACGCCGCGACCGCCGCCATGCCGCAGGAGCCACCGACGAGCAGGCCCTCCTCGCGGGCCAGCCGCCGGGTCATCTCGAAGGACTGCTTGTCCGAGACCTCGATGATCTGGTCGGCCACGCTCCGGTCGTACGTCTCCGGCCAGAAGTCCTCGCCGACCCCCTCGACCAGGTACGGCCGACCGGTGCCGCCGGAGTAGACCGAGCCCTCCGGGTCGGCACCGATGATCTTGACGGCGCCGTTGGAGGCCTCCTTCAGGTAGCGCCCGATGCCGGAGATGGTGCCGCCGGTGCCCACCCCGGCCACGAAGTGGGTGATCCGTCCCTCGGTCTGCTTCCACAGTTCCGGGCCGGTCGTCTCGTAGTGCGAGCGCGGGTTCGCCGGGTTGGCGTACTGGTTGGGCTTCCACGCGCCGGGGATCTCCCGGGCCAGCCGGTCGGAGACGTTGTAGTACGAGCGGGGGTCCTCCGGCGCGACGGCGGTCGGGCAGACCACCACCTCGGCGCCGTACGCCCGCAGCACGTCCTGCTTGTCCTGGCTGACCTTGTCCGGGCAGACGAACACGCAGCGATAGCCCCTGAGCTGGGCCACCAGGGCCAGCCCGACGCCGGTGTTGCCGCTGGTCGGCTCGACGATGGTGCCGCCCGGGCGGAGAATCCCCGCCGCCTCGGCGTCCTCCACCATGCGCAGCGCGATCCGGTCCTTCACCGACCCACCGGGGTTGAGGTACTCCACCTTCGCCAGCACCGTCGCCCGGATGCCCTCGGCGACGTTGCGTAGCCGTACCAGCGGCGTGTTGCCGATCATTTCGACGACGTTGTCGTAGTACTGCACCTCGTTGTGCCCTTTCGCTCCGGCACCGGCACGCCAGGCCGGGCGAGTGAACCAGGTGGAATTCCCGCCCAGGGTACGTCGGTCAGCGCACCACGTGGCCCGGGACCACGTTGCTGCGACGTGCCTCCCACTCCAGGAAGCGCTCGGTCTCGGCGAGCACCGCACCGGCCAGCCAGGTGACCATCACCGCGTCGTCGATCAGCCCGAACACGGTGAGGAACATTTCCGGTACCGCGTCGATCGGCGAGACGATGTACGCCGTGGCGGCGGTCATCATGGCCAGCCGCAGCCCGCCGTCGTACTGGCCCCGGGCGGTGGCCGCGATCATCCTGGGCAGCGCCCCGATCCGGGCGCCGAGCGACGGCCCACCCCGGGCGCCGGCCGTCATCGCCCGCGCCAGCGCCGCGAACGCGGCACCTCGCTTCAACGTCTTAGCCATCGTCGTGCTCCTCTCCACGTGCAGCGTGACGCCCCGCCGCAACACCGTCCCTCCAAGTACCCAGGACGGTCGATTTCCAGGCACCGTAGCGCCGCAACGATGACAGCAGGGCGTCAGACGGGCGCGCTAATGTCACGGTATGGGGGTCGCTGGTTCCGTCGTACCGGATCGTCCGCGCTGGCGGCGCACCCTGCGGGTGGCCCGGCTCGCGGCCATCGGCACGGGCGCCACGGTGGCCGCCGCGGCGGCGACCACAGGTGTGCTCCTCGGTCAGGCCCGGCAGGCCCGACGCACCATCCCGATGGCCGAGGCGCCGCCACCACGCTGCGACGGCATCTACGGCCCGAAATTTCCCGGCTCCCCGATCACCATGGTCGTGCTCGGTGACTCGTCGGCCGCCGGTTACGGGGTGCACCGACGCCGTGAGACGCCGGGCGCGTTGTTGGCCACCGGCCTGTCCCGGCGACTCCGGCGGCCCGTCCGGTTGCACCGGTTCGCGGTGGTGGGCGCCATCTCGGCCGGCTTGAAATTCCAGGTCGAGGCGGCCCTGGAGTGCCACCCCGACGTCGCGGTCATCCTGATCGGCGGCAACGACGTCACCAACCGCACGCCGCCTGCCCTGGCCGTGCGCTACCTCGTCGAAGGGGTCCGGGCGCTGCGCGCGGGCGGCGCCGAGGTGGTCGTCGGGACCTGCCCCGACCTGGGCGCGATCCGACCCATCCAGCCGCCGCTGCGCTGGTTGGCCCGCCGGTGGAGCCGGCAACTCGCCGCGGCGCAGACGGTCGCGGTGGTCTCGGCCGGTGGTTGGACGGTCTCGCTCGGCGACCTGCTCGGTCCCCGGTTCACCGCCGAGCCCGGGCGGATGTTCGCCTGGGACCGGTTCCACCCCTCCGCCGAGGGTTACGCGGCGGCTGCCGCCGCCCTGTTGCCGACGGTGCTCTCCGCGCTGGGGCACGGCGGCGAACGCAGGCCTACGCCAACGCGTCTCGAAGGCGTACGGTCGTTGCCGAAGGCCGCGCAGGAGGCGGCTCGGCATCCGGGGACGGAGGTCAGCGGTACGCAGGTCCGCGGCAGCGAGAGCGGCCCGGCCGGCCGTTGGGCGCAGCTGCGCCGGCGGGCATTCTTCGGTGTCGGTCCGACGCCGCAGGTTGCCCCCACCGTCGACTCACCCGCAGTGGAAGGATTCTCATGACCGAGCGGATCAGGGGCCGGTTCGGCTCCGGCGCCGGCCCGAGGCGGGCATCATGACCGGTCTTCCTCCCGGCGACCGGGTAGCCGCCCGCGTCGCCCGCACCGCCGCGTTCTCCCTGCTCGCTGGCGCGCTCGGCGGAGCCGCGGTGCTCGCCGGCGAGGCCGTGGTGGCACGCAACCGGCGCTACGCCCAGCCGGAACTCGGCCTGGCACTGCGGGCCACCGTCGGTCGGGCCGGCGCCCCACCGCTGCGTCTGGTGCTGCTCGGTGACTCCGCCGCCCTCGGCGTCGGCGTGGACCGGCTCGGCGACACCATCGGCGGGCAGTTGGCGGAGTTGCTCGCCGAGGGGCCGGGTGGGCGGCAGGTTCACCTGTCCAGCGTCGGTGTCTCCGGCTCCCGCTCGACCGACCTCGCCACCCAGGTGGCCCGGGCGCTGCTCGGTGAGCGGCCGGACGTGGCGGTCATCCTGGTCGGCGCCAACGACGTCACCGGCATGCGCCGGCCGGCCGAGGCTGCCGCCTACCTCGGCGCGGCGGTGCACCGGCTGCGGCACGCCGGTGTCGAGGTCGTGGTCGGCACCTGCCCGGATCTCGGCGCGGTACGCGCGATCGCGTCGCCCCTGCGGCAGGTCGTCGGCTGGCTGGGGCGCCGCGTCGCCCGGGCACAGACCGGTGCGGTGCTCGACGCCGGGGGGACGGTCGTCGATCTGGCCACCGAGACGGGTCCGGTGTTCCGGGCCGACGCCGGCACCTTCTGCCACGACGGCTACCACCCCTCCGCCGACGGCTACCGGGTCTGGGCGCACGCCCTGCTGCCCGCGGTGGTCGCCGCAGCGGCCGTCACCCCACGCCACTGAACCCGTCCGCTCGTCCGGGTGTCCGGGGTGACATTTCCCGGCGCCCGGAAAACTTCCGCCGCAAGTTACCGGCGAGTTAACGTGACCGTATGCCGATTGAGTCGTCCCGCGACGCCGTCATCGTCGCCACCGCCCGCTCCCCCATCGGCCGGGCCCACAAGGGGTCCCTACGGGATCTCCGCCCGGACGATCTGGCCGCCACCATCGTGCAGGCGGCCCTGGACAAGGTGCCGCAGCTCGACCCGCGACAGATAGACGACCTCTACCTCGGATGCGGCCTGCCCGGCGGGGAACAGGGCTTCAACATGGCTCGCGTGGTGGCCGTGCTGATGGGTCTCGACGGTCTGCCCGGCGCGACCCTGACCCGCTACTGCGCCTCCTCGTTGCAGACGACGCGGATGGCCATGCACGCGATCCGGGCCGGTGAGGGTGACGTCTTCGTCTCCGCCGGGGTCGAGATGGTCTCCCGGTACGCGCGCGGCAGCTCGGACGGCCTGCCGCCCGAGGCTCAGGCCCTGCTCGGCGGCTGGGAGAACCCCCGATTCGCGGCGGCACGTGAGCGGTCCAAGGCCCGCGCCGAGGCCGGCGCGCCGGTCTGGACCGACCCGCGCGAGAAGGACGCCCTGCCCGACGTGTACCTGGCCATGGGGCAGACCGCCGAGAATCTCGCCCAGGTCCACGACGTGACCCGCGCGGAGATGGACGCCTTCGGCGTACGCAGCCAGAACCTGGCCGAGAAGGCGATCGCCGACGGGTTCTGGGCCCGGGAGATCACCCCGGTCACCACGCCCGACGGCACGGTGGTCAGCACCGACGACGGCCCCCGCGCCGGGGTCACCCTGGAGGCGGTCGCCGAGCTGAAGCCGGTCTTCCGCCCGGACGGCCGGATCACCGCCGGCAACTGCTGCCCCCTCAACGACGGGGCCGCCGCCGTGGTCGTGATGAGCGCCCAGCGGGCCGAGGAACTGGGCGTGACTCCGCTGGCGCGGATCGTCTCCACGGGTGTCACCGCATTGTCGCCGGAGATCATGGGCCTCGGCCCGGTGGAGGCGAGCCGGCAGGCACTCGAACGCGCCGGGATGACCATCGACGACGTCGACCTGGTCGAGATCAACGAGGCGTTCGCCGCCCAGGTGATCCCGTCGTACCGCCAGCTCGGCATCCCCGAGGAGAAGCTGAACGTGATGGGCGGGGCGATCGCCGTCGGTCACCCGTTCGGCATGACCGGTGCCCGGATCACCGGCACGCTGCTCAACGCCCTGCAGTGGCACGACAAGACCGTCGGCCTGGAGACCATGTGCGTCGGCGGCGGGCAGGGCATGGCCATGGTCGTCGAGCGCCTGAGCTGACATCGCGCCCCGGCGCCGGTCGGCGGCCGGCCGACGCCGGCGGTCGGCGGACGCAGTCGGCGGTCGGCAGACGCAGTCGGCGGTCGGCGGCTCGCGACATGCGGCAACCTGGGCCATCAAGCCGGCGGGAGACCCCCGCTTGCCGCATGTCGCGACCGAATATGGGGCCGTTGGGCAGACCGACGGCCCCACGGCCCGCCCGGTCGGCCCGCACGGTCGGCCCGCACGGTCGGTCCGCGTGGTTCGGCGCGGATGTTCGGCCGCCCGGTCAAGCCGGGTCTAGAGCGCCGTTCGGGTTGCGGTCACCTCGGTCGCGGCCCGGGCCAGGGCCTCCTCGCTCGGGTCCGCCGTGAGCAGGTCGGCGGCGACCACCCGGAGCTGGTCGGGCAGGGCGAGGTCGTTGTCGAGTCGGGGCACGTCCCGGCGTGGCTGCCCTTCCGCGTCCGCGGCGAGGTTGGCGATCTCCTGCACCAGCCGGTGCACCAGATCCGCCCGGGACACGTTGCCGACCGACGCCGCGGCCGACCACCGTGGCTGCTGCCAGTGGCTGACCTGCCGCACCAAGAGCTCCACCCCCCGCGCGACCGCCACCCCCCGTTCGCCACCTTCTCCACCCGCCACCCCCCGCACTCTACGCACCCCACCCTCAGCCTCGTCGATCTTGCACTTCTGGTCGCCGAGATGCCCGGTCTGATCGCTTTCGCGGGGACGAAAAGTGCAAGATCGACGCAGTTGGGGGGCGGGGAGACGACGGCGCCCGCCCCGGGGTGGGGCGGGCGCCGGTCGGTCGTCGGGCGGCGAGGTCAGTCGTCGCCCTGGAAGTAGCTCAGCAGACGCAGCATCTCGATGTAGAGCCAGATCAGGCTGACCAGGATGCCGAACGCGGCAACCCACGAGTAGCGCTGCGGCAGGCCCATCCGGACGCCGTCCTCGACCTCCTTGAAGCTGAGCACGAAGCTCAGCGAGGCGACCACGATGCAGACGATGCTGAACCCGATGGCCAGCGGGCTGCCGTCCCGCAGGCCGGTGTTGACGCCGAAGAGCGCCAGCACCAGGTTGATCAGCATGACGGCGAACAGGCCGGCCATCACCGCGATCATGCCCTTGACGAACTTCGGCGTCGCCCGGATGACCCGTGCCTTGTAGAGCATGGCCATCACGAAGAAGACGCCGAAGGTCGCGGTCACCGCCTGGAGCACGATGCCGTCGTACAGCGATTCGAAGAACTTGCTCACCGCGCCGACGAGGACACCCTCGACGACGGCGTACGCGACGACGAGCGCCGGGTTCGCCATCCGGGAGAACGAGATGATCAGGCCGAGCACCAGGCCGACGATGGCCGCGCCGATCCAGGCGACGCCGAGCAGCGCGTCGGGCACCAGCGCCCACGCCGCCGCGGCGGCGACACCGACGATGGCCAGGAGGGTGACCGTCTTGACCACCACGTCGTCGATCGACATGGGGGTGACCGCCGGCGGGGCTGACGGAAAGCCGGGCGCGCCCGGGTAGCCGGCCTGCGGCGGAACCTGCTGGGGGTAGCCGGGCTGTCCGTACGGCCCGGACGGGGCGTACCCGGCGGCCCGCTCCCGCTCGGCCGCCTGGCCGAGCCGGGCGAGCACCGGGTTCGAAGTCTTCACTGTCTGGCCTCCCTAAGGGGGTCTCGTTGCACGTCAACGTGCAATACAAGAGTAAACGTCCCGCACAGCCCAGTGGTGATCGGAAGGCTGAGCGAACGCTGAGAGTGCCCGGTGCGGGTCGCCAGCGCCGGACCCTGCGGACGGCGGGGTGCCCGGGGCGGGGGTCGAACCCGCACGCCTTGCGGCAGCCGCTTTTAAGGCGGCCGTGTCTGCCGTTCCACCACCCGGGCGGGTGACACCGGGGCGCCAGCGCGAACGGTGCAGTGCCACGGTAGCGGGTTCGTCGCCACTGCGGCGTCCCCCGTCGAGCACCGCCACTAGGGTCGAGGCCGTGAGCAGCCGCGCACCCATCGCCCCCACCGACGACGTGGCCACGCAGGCGGATCACCCTCTTGCCCGGGTACGCCGGCCGCGGCTCACCCGGTGGGGCCGGACGTTCGCCCGGCATCGGATCGACCTGCTGATCGGGCTGTTCTTCGCCGCGCTGGCCGGCGCGCTCACCCACCGGCTCTGGGCCGACCCGACCGGTCTGGTGCTCGCGCTCAACCCCGAGGACCAGGTGCTCTACGAGTGGTTCCTGGCCGTCGACGCGCGGGCGCTGCTGGGCGACATCGGCCTGTCCACCGACCGGCTCAACGCGCCCGACGGGGTCAACCTGATGGCCAACACGTCGGTCATCGCCCTGGGTGTGCTGTTCGCCCCGGTCACCCTGCTGTTCGGCGCTCCGGTCACCTTCGCCCTGCTCGTGACGCTCAACCTCGCCGGCACCGCGACCGCCTGGTACCTCCTGTTCAGCCGTACGCTGCGGACCCGCCGGGCCGCCGCGACGCTGGGCGGTGCCGTGTGCGGCCTCACCCCGGGCATGGTGTCCCAGAGCAACAGCCACCTGCACATGACGGCGCAGTGGCTGCTACCGGTCATCGTCTGGCTGGTCGTACGCCTGCTGCGGGCCGCCGAGCCCGCCCCTGGAGCGACGGGCGGGCCCGACCGACGCCGGCTGACCACCTCCGCGCTCGGATTGGCCGCCGTCGTCTCCGTCCAGGTGTTCATCGGCGAGGAGGTGCTGTTCCTCGCCGCGCTCACCCTGCTGGTGATGGCGGCGACGATGGTCGTCACGGACCGTGACCTGGCCCGCCGGGCGCTGCCCGCCTTCACCGGTGCGATGGCCCTCGCCACCGGTGCGGCCCTGCTGGTGCTCGCCCGGCCGCTGTGGTTCCAGTTCGCCGGTCCACTCGGCGTCGCCGACGGCATGTTCAGCCCGCACTACTTCTCGGCCGACCTGCGCAGCTGGTGGGCGGTCTCGCCGCTGTCCCTGGTCGGGAACGAGCGCACCGCCCGGCTGAGCACCGGCCCGGCCGAGTACAACACCTTCCTGGGCTGGCCGCTGCTGGTGGTCACCGTCGGCTGCGTTGTCTGGCTGGGCCGCCGTCCGCTGGTGCTGGCCTGCGCCACCGGCATTCTCGTGATGGGTGCGCTGTCGCTCGGTCCCGAGGTCGTCTTCGACGGCGAAGGCACCGGTCTGCCCGGGCCGTACGCGCTGCTCGGCGGCCTGCCGGTGGTCGACGGCGCGCTGCCGATGCGGTTCGCCCTGGCCGTGCCGCCGCTGATCGCGACGCTGCTGGTGCTGGCCGTCGACCGGGCACTACGCGGCACAGGCCGGGTCCGCCGGCTGGCGCTGGTCACGGTCGCCGTGGCGGTGCTACCGCTGATCCCGGCACCGCTGCCCACCGCGCACCGACCGCCGGTTCCCGAGTTCATCACCGCCGGCCACTGGCGAACGTGTGTCGAGCCGGGCGGGGTGCTGGTGCCGGTGCCACTGGCCACGCCCAAGCAACCCTGGCCGATGCGGTGGGCGACCGCCGCCGACGCCGAGTTCAGCATGCCGCAGGGATTCTTCATCGGCCCGCACGGCCGGGGTGGCAGCGCCGCGATGGGCGTCGCCCCGCGCCCCACCTCCGCCCTGCTGGCCGAGGTGGCCCGCAGCGGCCTCCGGCCGGTCGTCGGGGACGAGCAGCGCCGCCGTGCGGCGACGGACGTCGAACACTGGGATGCCTCGTGCGTGGTGCTGGCCGCCGACACCGCGCACTCCGACAGCCTGCGCCTGACGTTGGAGGCACTCTACGGCCCGTCGACCCGACTCAGCGACGCCTGGTACTGGCGGGTCTGAGCGCGTGGGGCGCCGACGGCGCCCCACGCGGGACTCACACCTTCGCCGGTGGCTGGGACGCCTCGGCGAACTCCTCGCGCGGGTCGTGCAACTGGCCGAGGGCCACCACCTCACGCTTGAGCACGAACGCCAGCGTCCAGTCGACCACCACCCGGACCTTCCGGTTGAGCGAGGGGATCCGGCTCATGTGGTACGTCCGGTGCATGAACCACGCCGGCCAGCCGGTCATCTTGATGCCGTAGACCTGGGCGACACCCTTGTGCAGGCCGAGGCTCGCCACGCTGCCGGCGTGCTTGTGCTTGTAGGGGACCGGCTCGCGGCCCCGGAGCACGGCCACGATGTTGTCGGCCATCCGCTGGGCCTGGCGTACCGCGTGCTGGGCGCTCGGCGAGCAGTAGTTGCCCGGCGGCTTGGTCAGGTCCGGTACGGCGGCACAGTCACCGGCGCTCCAGGCGCCCTCGACCACCCGGTCACCGTCGACCACCTGGAGCGTCGGCAGGCAGGTGACCCGGCGTCGCTCCTCGCGCGGGAAGTCGGTCGCGTCCAGCATCGGTGACGGCTTCACCCCGGCGGTCCAGACGATGGTGTCCGCGCTGAAGCTGTCCCCGTCGGAGAGCTTGACCACCCCGTCGACGCAGGACTCCAGCCGGGTGTCGAGCCGGATGTCCATGTCCCGCTTCAGCAACTGCTGCACCGTGTAGGCGCCCATGTCCCGGTCGACCTCCGGCAGCACCCGCTGGGTGGCCTCGACCAGCACCCACCGCATGTCCGACGTGTTCAGCTCCGGGTAGTACTTCAGCGCGTGCCGGGCCATGTCCTCCATCTCGGCCAACGCCTCGATGCCGGCGTACCCGCCACCGACGAAGACAAAGGTCAGCGCCCGGCGGCGTACCTCGGGGTCGGTCGTGGCGGCGGCCACGTCCAGCTGTTCGAGCACGTGGTTGCGCAGGTAGATGGCCTCACCGATGGTCTTGAAGCCGATGCCGTGCTCGTGCAGGCCGGGGATCGGCAGGGTCCGGGAGACCGAGCCGGGCGCGACCACCACGTGGTCGTAGGTGATCTCGCGGGGCGGGCCGATGATCGGCTGTACGGTGGCGGTCCTGCTCGCGTGGTCGATCCGGGTCACCGCACCCGCCACCACCTTGCACCGGCGCAACTCCCGACGCAGCGGCACCACGGAATGCCGTGGGGAGATGTTCCCCGCCGAAGCCTCGGGCAGGAACGGCTGGTACGTCATGTGCGGCTGAGGGTCGACGACGACGACCTCCGCCTCACGGGAACTCAGCTTCTTCGACAGGCGCAGCGCCGCGTAGAGACCGACGTGCCCGGCGCCCACCACAAGGATCCGCTTCGGATTCACGCCTACCATCTTTCCCCTACCGACAGCGGTAATCCCGGCTGCGCCCCCGTTCTGTGACCGAGCACAAGGCGGCTGTGACGCCGGTAACGGCGGCCACCGTCGCCACCGCCGACGCAGCAACACCCCCCGTCACCGGCGCCCCGACGGCCCCTGGTTCACCTGCGTCGCAGCAGCCCGGCCAGCAACGCCGTCACCCCGACGGCAAGCAGCAGACCGGCCACCGTCACCGCCTGCCAGCCGCCGTCGGCGGCCCGGACACCGGCGAGTTCGAGCAGCAGCACGCCGAGCACGGACGTGGCGAGCAACACTCCCGCGGCCCGGGTGAGCCAACGCACTATCACGTCCGGATCCACCACGGCGTCGTACGGCAGCACCGCCACCAGCGCGCAGAGCGTGTGGGTCAGGTAGAGCGCCACGGCCACCGTCATCAGCCGCCACAACGCGATCGGCCGGTCGTACCCGTCGGTGGCGAGCAGCCACCCGCCGACCGTGACCAACGCGGCGAAGGTCGGCCAGAGCCGGCGCGGCGCCACCGCCGGCAGCGCCGCGACCGCCACCAACGGGCCCAGCGCCTGCCCGACCACGACCTCGGCGGGGTACGCGAGCAGCAACCCCACAAGGGTGCTGAGGAAGATCCCCACCCGGACCAGTACCGGAGTGAGGGAGATCCGCGCCGCGGCCGTCCGCACCGCCCGGACCCGACCGATGACCGACCCCATCACCGGACTGACCTCTCGCTCGCGACTGCGGGACTCCGCTGCGCTGCGTTCCTCGCGCTCACCGGACTGACCTCTCGCTCGCGACTGCGGGACTCCGCTGCGCTGCGTTCCTCGCGCTCACCGGACTGACCTCTCGCTCGCGACTGCGGGACTGCGCTGCGCTGCGTTCCTCGCGCTCACCGGCCACCCACCCGGGGGGCGGTGGCGAGCCTCGCCACGTCACGCAGCACCTGGTCGAGGCTGCCGGTGCCGGCCCACGGCACCACCGGCACCCCGTGCTCACGCAACTGCGCGATCATCGTGTCCCGGTCCAGCCGCCACAGCCGGTACGCCACCTCGACCCAGCCCCGGTCCTGCGGCGGTGACAGGTCCGCCGGAAGCGTGTCGACGGCCACCACGAACCGTCCCGAACGGGCCAGCCGGGCGAGCATCTGCGCCGACCGCTCCTCCAGCAGCGGGGTGAGCACCACCACCAACGCGTCCGCGGAGAGCAGTTGCGGGCCGAACACGTGGTCGTACGGCTCGTGCGGGGAGGACTGGGCCTTGACGTCCAACAGCCACTCCAGCACGGTCAGGTACTGCCGTCGTCCGGTTGCCGGGCGCAGCCGCCGGGCACTCGGGCCGTACTCCAGCAGCGCCACCCGGTCACCCCGGTGCAGGTAGTGCTCGGCAATGGCGGCCGCCGCCCGGACCGTGGTGTCCAGCACCGACGCCGTGCCGGTGACCCCACCGGAGCGACCCGCCTCGGCCAGCACGTCGAGCAGCACGACCACCTCGGCGTCCCGGTCGGACAGGGTGGCCGCCACGTGCAGTTGCCGGGCCCGCAGCGACACCCGCCAGTCGATGCGGCGCAGCCGGTCACCGGGGGCGAAGACCCGTACCCCGGCGAGTTCGCCCCCCTCGCCGGGACGACGCGAGTGATGCGCTCCGACCAGGCCGGCGGCCCGGGGCATCACCTCGACCGCCTCGAACGGCTCGGTCTTCGGGTACACCTTGGACCGGACCGGCTCCACGACCACCGCGCGCGAGACCAGCAGGCCCTGCGCGGCGGCGACCCGAGCGCCCGCCGGGCCCAGCGGATGCCGACCCCAGCGCAGCGCGGTACCGGCCAGTTCCAGGTCGACGGCGGTGTCCGGGGCCACCGACGTGACGAACGGGCGGTCCGCCACGGTCGGCCGACCGGCACCGGCGGGCCGGCCGGTGCCGACGACCGCGCTGCCGGCGAGACCCGCCCGTTCGACCCGCAGCCACGGTGAGACCCGGGTACGCAGCACCGCCACGTCGTAGCAGACCGCACCCGGGTTGCCGACGGTGACCGTCCCGGTCATGGCACCGCCTTCCACCAGGGGATCCTCGTCGGCGCTGAGCCACACCCGGGGCAGGTCGACGGGTCGGCGTCGCAACGCGTACGCGGTGCCGAGGGCGAACGGGACGGCCAGCACGATCAGATCCACCCGCCCCAGCACCACCGCGGCGACCAGGAGCAGGCCGGTGAGCAGCACCGCCCGGCCGAACGCCCAGGTGGGCATCCAGTTCGTCGGCGCCGGCTGCTCGCTCCGCTCACTCACGCCGGTCAGTCTCCCGGCCGGCCGGCGGCGTAGCTGGGCAGCGCGCCACTGGCCGGTGCCGGGGTGCCGTCGAGAACCTCACCGACCACGAAGGACGGATCGACGCGGCGCAGCCACATCTCCGGCCGCAGCGTGATCCGGTGTGCCAGCGCCGGGGCCGCGACGTCCTTGACGTCCTCGGGCACCACGTAGTCCCGCCCGGAGAGCACCGCCCGTACCCGGGACAGCAGCAGCAGTGCCAGCGAACCACGCGGCGACGCGCCGACCAGCACCGACGGATGCTCGCGGGTGGCCGCGGTCAGCGCCACGATGTACCGGCCCACCGAGTCCTCGACCACGACGTCCTCCAACGCCGCCTGCATGGCGCGCAGGGTGCCGGCGTCGACCACCGGCTTGATGTCGGCCTCCTCCCGGCGGCGCGCCATCCGCCGACGCAGCACCTCCCACTCCTCGTCCTGCGCCGGGTAACCGAACGACACCCGCAGCAGGAACCGGTCCAGCTGCGCCTCCGGCAACGGATAGGTGCCCTCGTACTCGATGGGATTGGCGGTGGCCAGCACGTGGAACGGCTCGTCGAGCCGGTACGTGACGCCCTCCACCGAGACCTGCTTCTCCTGCATCGCCTCCAGCAGGGCCGACTGGGTCTTCGGCGGAGTTCGGTTGATCTCGTCGGCGAGCAGCAGGTTGGTGAAGACCGGCCCGGCCCGGAAGGTGAAGTCACCGCTGCGCTGGTCGTAGAGGAAGGAGCCGGTGACGTCGGCGGGCAGCAGGTCGGGGGTGAACTGCAGACGCCGGAAATCCAGGCCCAGCGCCTGGGCGAAGGACCGCGCGGTGAGCGTCTTGCCCAACCCCGGCAGGTCCTCGAGCAGCACGTGGCCGCCGGCGAGGATGCCGGCCAGCACCAGCTCCAGGGCGTCCCGTTTGCCGACCACGACCTGGCCCACCGCGTCGAGCACGGCCCGGGCGAGGCGACCGACCTCGGTGGGGGGCATCGTCCGGCCGACGTCGTTCATCAGATCTTCTCCAGTTCGGCGACGATCGCCGCGAGGTCGCGCGGCGAAGGGGTGCGGCGGGGTGGGGTCTCCAGGAACGTCGACAGGCGGTCGCCCAGCAGGGCGCGGGCCCGGGTCGGGTCGGACTCGCGGGTGACGCCGTACTTCAGGCGCATCCGCTCGTCCGCCAGCTCGGCCAGCCGGGGCAGGATCATCGTGGTGAACCGTTCGGGACTCGTCTTGGACCACTCCAGAGGGGTCGCCCAACCGTTGACCGCTACCCGCAGCGCGTCCCGCGCGTCCCAGTTGTAGCTACCGGGTTCCTCGCCGCCCCGCGACGACGAACCCGCCTGGCCGGACTTCGCCGGTGGCGCGAGGGTGGCGACGATCCGGCGTACCACCAGCAGCGCGACCACGGCGCTGACCAGCACCAGCAACGAAACCCGCAGCCCGACCGCGCGCAGTCCGGCGACGACGACCACGGTCACCGCCACGGTGGCACCGAGCACGCCGGCGACGGTACGCAGCCGCCCGCCCCGGCGTCGCTCGGACTGGACCGGCCGCTCCTCGGAGAAGCTGAGCAGGTCGTCGATACTCGTGCTGCTCACACCGGCTCACCCCCGGCCAGTGCGGTCAGTTCGCCACGCAGCCGGCGCAGGGCCACCCGGGCCTGGTCCCGGGTCCGTTCGTCCACCGGGCGGGTGGCGTACCGGGCCTCGCGGTAGACGTTCGCGAAGCCGGCCAGCACGTCGGCGCTCACGATCGCCGGCACCCCGGTGGACGGATCACCGGCGAGCAGCCGGGTGACCAGGTCGGTGGGGGTGTCACCGGTCAGTCGGGGCACCCCGGCGACGGCGGCGGCCTCTTCGAGCCGTACCCAGCAGGCGATCACCGCGGTCCGTGGGTCGGTGGCCTGGTCGTCCAGGTCCACCAGGCCGGCGTCGACGGCGGCCACCACCTCCGCGGCGGTGCCCTCGGCACTGCGCCGGGTCGGCTGCCCGGGAAGTGCCCGGGTGACCCGCCGCGCCACCCCCCGGGCCACGGTCCACAGCAGATAGCTGAGAGCGGCGAGCAGCGCCAGCCCGAGCACCGCCACCGCCACCGTGCCGAGCCAGGACGGGATCCGGGTACGGGTCTGCTCGGCGGCCTCGCGGGGTTCGGCCGGGATCGACGGACGCGGCTCCCCGCTGGGGTACTCCAGCACGAAGGGCGCGTCCTTGACCGCGGGCGGTATCCGGCTCGCGCCGATCGACGAGTGCGCGGTGGCCAGGGTCACGGCGGCGAGCAGCGCAATCACCGCCGTCACCGGCCACCACCTGCGAAGCACGTCCATCGGTTACCTCCGGGCCGTCGGGGCGTACGGCGGAACGTCACCCGTACCGACCGCCATCGTCATCGCCCCGCCGCCTCAGTCCACCCCGGCCAGCAGTTTCGCCCGGGCGAACACGTCGTCCAGCATCTCTGGTGTCAACCGACCGGTGAAGGTGTTCTGCTGGCTGACGTGGTAGCAACCGAGCAGTTCCGGTCCGGTCGTGCCGGACCAGTGTGCCCCATGCCCGAACGGCGGTCGCGGGCTGGGCGGAGGGACGCCGTACCCGGCGCGTAACGCTGGCCACCACGCGGCCCAGGCGAAGGCGCCCAACGCCACCACCACCCGCAGCGTCGGCCGGATCAGCTCGACCTCCCGGTGCAGCCAGGGCGCGCAGGCGTCCCGCTCGCCCGGGGTGGGCTTGTTGTCCGGTGGGGCGCAGCGTACGGCGGCGAAGATCCGCGTGTCACGCAGCGTCAGACCGTCGTCGGCGGCCACACTCGTCGGCTGGTTGGCCAGGCCGGCCCGGTGCAGGGCGGCGAAGAGCACGTCACCGGACCGGTCGCCGGTGAAGACCCGGCCGGTGCGGTTGCCGCCGTGCGCGGCCGGGGCCAGCCCGAGGATGGCGATCCGGGCCGCCGGATCACCGAAGCCGGGCACCGGCCGTCCCCAGTACTCCTGATCGCGGAAGGCCGCCCGCCTGGTGCGGGCGACCTCCTCCCGCCAGTCGACCAACCGGGGGCAGGCGAAACAGTCGGCGACGCCCGCGTCCAGATCAGCCAGGTCCGTCGCGCGCGCGGCGCGGGCGACGACCTCGGCGGGAGTACGCGACTCAGCCAAGCTTGGCCCGGAAGAGTTCGAGGGTGCGCGCCCAGGCGCTGGTGGCGGCCCGCTGGTCGAACTTCTCCGGCCGGTCCTCGTTGAAGAAGGCGTGCGAGGTGCCCGGGTAGTCGTGCAGCTGGCAGGTACCGCCGGAGTTCTCGATGGCCCGGCGTACCGCCTGCACACCCGGGTCCGCGGAGGTGCCGTCCGCCTCCGAGCAGTGCACCAGCGCGTCCTTGCCCGCGTAGTCGGTCCACTCGGTACGCATGCCCTCCCAGGGCAACCGGGGATAGAAGGCGGCGGTGGCGACGATCCGCTCGGAGAAGTTCGCCGCCCACAGCGCCAGGCTGGCCCCGGCGCAGAAGCCGGCGCAGCCCACCTTGCCGGTGACCTCGACACGGCCGGCGAGGTAGTCGGCGGCGGCGGCGATCTCCTGTGCCGTCTCGTCCATCTGCGGCCCGTTGAGCAGCCGGCGGGGCTCACTCGGCTTCCCGGCTGGCTCGCCGTGCCGGAAATCGGGTGCGAGGGCGACGAAGCCCGCCTCGGCGAAGCGGTCCGCCACCGACCTGATGTGCGGCACGAGGCCCCACCAGTCCTGAATCACGATCACTGCCGGGCTCGCCGCGCCGGTGGCGGGTATCGCGAGATATCCCTCACCCGTGCCGCCATCACCACGGTAGGTCACCATCTCGCCCATCGGCCCGTCCTCCTAGCGGTCAGTCATCGTTGGCTGGTCGCCCAGTGGTCCTACGTGCGGGTAGCCTGCCACGCGGTGACCACCGCCGGGAAGATGCCGGAACAGTGGCATTCACCTCCTGTTCGCGCTGGCGCCGATACCTCCCGTTCGCGTCAGCGCCGATACCTCCCGTCGGCGTTTGCCATACTCCAGGCGATGCCGTCGAGGATGTCGTGCTCGGAGGCGATCACGGTGGTCATGCCGGCCCGTTCCATGGCGACCCGGAGCACCAACGCGCCGGCACCTATCACGTCCGCGCGGCCGGGGTGCATCACCGGGATGGCGAGCCGCTGCTCACGCGTCATGGCCAGCAGGTCGGCGGTGACCTTTGCCACCTGGTCGTACGACACCCGGGCGTGGTGGATGCGGGACGGGTCGTACCCGGTGAGGCCCTCGGCGATCGCGACCACGGTGGTGACCGAACCGGCGAGCCCGACGAGCGTGGCCGCCTGCCGCCCCGGCACGGCCGTCAGGGCGCGGTCCACCGCGACCGCGATGTCGGCCTGGGCGGCGGCGATCTCGTCCAGGCCGGGCGGGTCCGCGCGCAGGTGCCGTTCGGTCATCCGGACGCAGCCGATGTCCATGGAGATCGCGGCGTCGACACCGCCGTCCCGGGTGCCGACGACGAACTCGGTCGAGCCGCCACCGATGTCCAGCACCAGGTACGGCGACGCGGCGTCGGCGGGCAGGCCGCGGACGGCTCCGGTGAACGACAGTCGCGCCTCCTCGTCCCCGGTGACCACCTCCGGCGCGACGCCGAGCGTCTGCTCCACCATGGTCCGGAAGTCGGCCGCGTTCTCCGCGTCCCGGCTGGCCGACGTGGCGCACATCCGCACCCGCTCGGCACCGAGCTTGTCGATCTCGGCGGCGTAGTCGGCGAGCGCGACCCGGGTCCGCTCGATCGCCTCCGGAGCGAGCCGGCCGGTGGCGTCCACCCCCTGCCCGAGCCGGACGATCTCCATCCGCCGGCTCTTGTCGACAAGCGGTGCGGCCGGCCCGGCCGACGGGTCCGGCAGGTCGGCCACCAGCAACCGGATCGAGTTGGTGCCACAGTCGATGGCCGCCACACGCGTCGTCACGCCGAGAACCCTACCGCCGCATCCGTACCCCGGCCGTTGCGCCGTCAGAGGCGCAGCAGCATGCGGGTGTTGCCCAGGGTGTTCGGCTTGACCCGCTCCAGGTCGAGGAACTCGGCGACACCCTCGTCGTACGAGCGCAGCAGTTGCTCGTAGACGAGGTGCGGCACCGGGGCGCCGTCGATCTCGGTGAAGCCGAACGAACTGAAGAACCGGGTCTCGAAGGTCAGCACGAAGATGCGGGCCACGCCCAGTTCGCGTGCCGCGCTGATCAGCTCCGCGACGATCCGGTGCCCGATCCGCTGCCCCCGGCAGCAGGGATCGACCGCCACCGTGCGGATCTCCGCCAGGTCCTCCCACATCACGTGCAGCGCGCCGCAGCCCACCACCGTGCCGTCGGCGGCCCGGCTGGCGACCCGGAACTCCTGCACGTCCTCGTACAGGGTGACGGTGGCCTTGCTGAGCAGGCGCCGGTCGTCGGTGTAGGTGTCCACCAACCGCCGGATCGCCCGCACATCGGCGGTCCGGGCCCGCCGGATCACGACATCGTCGTCGCTCACCCGGGCTCCGGCACGTCGACACAGGGCCCGGTCGTCCACCACGGCTCGACCAGGTCGAGCGTCTCGTCGCCGAAGGGGTTGACACCCGGGCCGGCGGCGAGCGCGTGACCGAGCTGGACGTGCAGGCACTTGACCCGGCCGGGCATCCCACCAGCCGAGATGCCGGCGATCTCGGGCACCTCGGCGATGGCGTCCCGGCGGGTCAGGTAGTCCTCGTGGGCCGCGCGGTACCGGGCCGCCAGCTCCGGGTCGTCGGCCAGCCGCTGCGCCATCTCCTTCATCAGACCGGCCGACTCCAACCGGCTGCACGCCGCAGTCGCCCGGGGACAGGTCAGGTAGAACAGCGTCGGGAAGGGGGTGCCGTCGGCCAGCCGCGGTGTCGTCTCCACCACGTCGGGCAGGCCGCACGGGCAGCGGTGGGCCACCGCCCGGGTGCCCCGAGGTGGGCGTCCGAGCTGCGCGCCCACTGCGGCCAGGTCGGCCTCCGTGGCCGGTTCCCGCTTCGGCGGAGGTACGGAGGCCGCCGCCGGTTCCTGCGGTGGTACGACAGTCACGATGCCAGCTCTCGTCGGGTGCTCAGTCTTCGGTCTGGTGGGCGTCGGCGGCGCGCACGCTGGACCAGAGAGTGTCGTACCAGGGGTCGGGGGTGACCGGGGTGACCGGGCCCTCGACGGTGCCCGCCTCGCGGGCCGCGCCGGCCGGATCTTCGAGCAGGATCAGCATCTTCTCACCGGGCCGCCGCATGAAGAACCGCTCCCGGGCCTGGGTCTCGATGTACGCCTTGTCCTGCCACTTCTCCGCCTGGGTGGTCAGTTCGGCGATCAGCTCCCGCTGGGCCGCCTGCGCGGCCTCCATCCGCTCGATGTCGGCCTGCTGGTCGAGGTAGACCCGGACCGGGTAGGTGTAGGCGAGGGCGAGCGCGATCAGCACCGCGAACAGCACGGTGGCGCGGCCGGTGAGACCTCGGGATCGGGGTGCGGACAACCGCGTCACCGCACCACCGGCGGCGGCCCGCCGGGCGGCGGCGGGGCGCTTGGCGGAGCGTACGCTCTCGGCACCGCGGGTGGCCGACGGCGCCCGGCCGGCGGCGGACCGCGACTCGGCGCGGACACCGCCGTCGCGGGCCGTGCCGGACCGGCCGGCGCGTGCCGGCCGACGGACCGGACGCTGACCACCCGGCGTGCGGCGCTGCTGCATCACACCCCTCCCCCGAGGTACGGCATCGGTCAGGCGGAACGGTAACGCGGGAAGGCCCCGGCACCGGCGTACCGCGCCGCGTCGGCCAGTTCCTCCTCGATCCGCAGCAGCTGGTTGTACTTCGCGACCCGGTCCGACCGGGCCGGCGCACCGGTCTTGATCTGACCGCAGCCGGTCGCCACCGCCAGGTCGGCGATGGTGGTGTCCTCGGTCTCGCCGGAGCGGTGGCTCATCATGCACTTGAAGCCGGCCCGGTGGGCCAGGTCCACCGCGTCCAGCGTCTCGGTGAGCGAGCCGATCTGGTTGACCTTGACCAGCACCGCGTTTGCCGCCTGCTCGGCGATGCCCCGGGCGATGCGCTGCGGGTTGGTGACGAACAGGTCGTCGCCGACGATCTGGATCCGGTCGCCGATCGCGGCGGTCAGGGTCTGCCAGCCGGCCCAGTCGTCCTCGGCCAGCGGGTCCTCGATGGAGACGATCGGGTACGCGTCGGCCAGCTTGGTGTAGTACTCGCTCATCTCCGCGGCGCTCTTGGTCGCGCCCTCGAAGGTGTAGCTGCCGTCGGCGAAGAACTCGGTGGCGGCGACGTCGAGGGCGAAGACGATGTCGGTGCCGAGCCGGTAGCCGGCCTTCTCCACCGCCTCGGCGATCAGGTCCAGCGCGGCGGCGTTGGTCGGCAGGTTCGGCGCGAAGCCTCCCTCGTCACCGAGCCCGGTGGACAGGTCCTTCTTCTTCAGCACCGACTTGAGCGCGTGGTACACCTCGGCACCGGAGCGCAGCGCCTCCCGGAAGCTGGGCGCGCCGATCGGCGCGATCATGAACTCCTGGATGTCGACGTTGCTGTCGGCGTGGGCCCCGCCGTTGAGGATGTTCATCATCGGCACCGGCAGCAGGTGTGCGTTCGGCCCACCCAGGTAGCGGAAGAGGCTCAGGTCGGCGCTGCCGGCCGCGGCCTTGGCCACCGCCAGGGAGACCCCGAGGATCGCGTTGGCGCCCAGCTCGGCCTTGTTGTCGGTGCCGTCGATGTCGAGCATCTTCTGGTCGATCGCCCGCTGCTCGCTGGCTTCGTAGCCGATGAGCTGGTCGACGATCCGGTCCTCGATGTTGGCGACCGCCTTCTCCACTCCCTTGCCCAGGTAGCGGTCCTTGTCACCGTCGCGCAGCTCGATCGCCTCGAAGGCGCCGGTCGAGGCGCCGGAGGGCACCGCCGCCCGGGAGATCGTGCCGTCGTCGAGCCCGACCTCGACCTCGACCGTCGGGTTGCCCCGCGAGTCCAGGATCTCCCGAGCCTCGATTACCTCGATGGTTGCCACTGAGTCGCTCCTCGTTCGTGTGGTCTCGTCCGGTATGGGCCGCGACGGTGCGGCAGCGGCAGGTGTTGAACGCAGCGTATCGGTCCCCGCTCCCCGGCACGGCGACCGGGCGGGTCGACGACCCCGCTGCGGTAACCGACGGGTCGGACATTCCCGGATTCTCGTGCCTCAACCGGCAACGGGTTTGCACGAGCGGGACCCGATCGACAAGGCTGGTCGTCATGCCCGCCGCTTCGACCACTCTCCGTACGCTCGCGGTGTCGGTCATCGCGTTGCTCACCGTCACCGGCTGCCAGGCCCTGGACGACGCCGGGCGGGCCATGGGTCGATCCGACATCGTCAACGACCTCGCCGCGCGGATGGACCGGGCGCTGGAGCTGACCTACTCGGCCGAGTACCAGCTTCCGGGCGGGCGGAGCGCCTCGTTCGTCCAGTCGCAGGACCCGGCCCGGTCCAGCTACACCTGGCCCGGCGGAAAGCTGACCGTCACCGACGAGGCGACCACCCGGTGCGACACCGACGGCGATCGGGCCGTCTGCACCCTGGAGGAGCCACCCGCCCCCAACAGCAAGCCCTCGGTGGTGGTCTTCGCCGAGGCCGAGCTGCGGGGGCTGGTCACGCCTCCGATGGTGATGGGCCGGCTGACCGCCGCGGCGTTGGATCCCGACGCGGTCATCACCGAGCGCAGCAGCACTGTCGTCGGCCACCACGCGACCTGCGTCGACGTGCGTCAGAACGGGGAGAGCTTCACCGCCTGCGTGACCGGGGAGGGCGCGCTCGGCAGCTTCACCGGACAGGTCGACGGGCAACCGGTCGAGCTGGCGCTGAGCCGCTACCGCGACCAGGTCGACGGCAGCGCCTTCGACCTGCCGGCGGGTGCCGACGTGGTGGACCGGCGCACCGAGGGCCCCTGAGCCGACCCCCGCCCGGCCGGGCCGGACGGCCTACAGGTCGAGCAGGGTGCGCAGGTGGCGCGGTGGCGGGCTGCCGTGCGCGAGCATCTCGTCGTGCCAGTCCCGCAGCGGCACGTGGTGCGGGCGAGCGGCGGCGATCTCGGCCATCTCGCTGTAGCCGACGAAGTACGTCGACAGTTGCGCCGAGGTCAGCAGCGCGCGACGCCACTTGCCCGCCGCCTCGCCCTCCTCCTGGAAGCCGCGGCCGGTCAACAGCGCCATCGCCTCCGCCTCGGGCAGGTCCTCGGCGTGCGTCAGCTGATCGAGCAGCGCGTTGAGGGTCATCCGCAGCTGCATCTTCAGCTGCTGCAACCGCACCGGCAGGCCACCGAAGCCGCGGCCGGCCATCAGCTCCTCGGCGTAGACCGCCCACCCCTCGACGAAGGGGCCGGAGCGGATCAACGCCCGTACCCGGGTGGAGCCGACGTACCGCCGGGCGTGGGCGAGTTGGAGGAAGTGGCCCGGCATCGCCTCGTGCACCGTGAGGTTGCGGATCATGTGGTCGTTGTACTCGCGGTAGAACGACTCGACCCGACGCGCGGGCCAGTCCACCGGTGTCGGCGCGATGCAGTAGAACGTCGGCACCGCGGCGGTCTCCAGACCACCGGGCGCGTCGCAGTAGGCCACCGCCACACCCCGGGCGAACTGCGGCATCACCTGGATGACGCACGGGTCGTCCGGCACGGTCACCAGGTCGTGCGCCCGGACGACGTCACTCGCCTCGTCCAGGGTGATCGAGGCCAGGTCGACGATCGTGTGGTCGTCGGGGTGTTCGGCGGCGAGCAGGTCGAGGGCCCGGCGTACGGTCTCGTCGTCGGCCGGGCCGCCGACCAGTTCGACCGCCGCCGCGCGGATCTCGTCGGTGACCCGGTCGAGGTTCGCCCAGGCCCGCCGCTGAATCTCGGCGGCGCTCAGCTCGGTGTCGAGGGTGTGCCACAGGCGCGCCTCCCAGCGCCGCCGACCGAGGCGGGGATCGCGGCCCGGGCCGGCGTCGGCGGTCAGGCCGGCACGCAGCCAGGCGACGAACTCGTCGAGCGCGGCCAGTGCCGAGGTCGCCGCCGGCTCGATCCGGTCGAAGCCGGCGGGGGCCTGCGCGAGCAGCGCGGGTACCTCGTCGCGGATCAGCGCCGCCACACCGGTGAACTGGCCGACTGCCGTCTCGGCGTGGATCCGGGGCATGTCACGCAACGTCGCGCGCGCGGTGGCCAGCGCGTCCGGGATCGCGGCGAGCCGGCCGGCGAGGGCGGTCAGCCGCACCTCCACCGGCGCGTACGGGCGCGACAGCAGGGCGTGCAGCAGTGGACCGGGGTTGTGCACGAGCGGGTCCCACTCGTGTCCCCGGATCTCGGTCAGCTCGAACAGTTCCCGGTCGACGAGGGCGGAGAGCAGGGCGTGGTCGACCCGTTCCTCGGCGTCGAGGTCATCGGGGTCGATCTCGACGAGCGCGCTCGCCGCGTCGACGAGCATCGCCCGGTCCCCCGCGACCGCGTCGGCCGAGAAGTCCCACAACCGGTCGTCGACCCGATGGTCTCCCGCCGTCGCGGCGAGCCCCGGTCGACTCCCCAGCAACGCCTCGACAACCCGCTCCCCCACCACCTGAAACCGCTCCACCCCCCGACCCTAACCACCCCCACCCGAACCCGCCCGCCCAGCGCTCCACCCCACCTCCGCCCCGTTGATCATGAGGTTAGCGGCGCGAAATGTCGGATTCGGTGCCGCTAACCTCATGATCAACTCGGCTGGGTGGAGGTGGGGGTTCGGTGGTGCGGATGGTTTGGGCGTGGGAGAGGGCGGTGCGGCGGAGGGCGGCTTCGGGGTCCACGTCGGACGTGCGGGCCTGGGCGACCAGGGCGAGCAGACGGGCGCCGAGGGTGGTTTCGGGGTCGGGTTGTGTCTGCGGTGACGGCAGCGGCGCGGTGACGCCGGCCCGGGCGGCACGCTCGACGATCTTCGCCGCCAGGGCCAGCGCCGGTTGGCTCAACGCGATGCCGTCGAGAACCGAGTCACGGGCCTTCTCCGCCTGCTTGATCCGCTCCCAGTTGGCGGTGATCTCCTCCAGGGTGCCCGCCTCGGCACCGGCGAAGACGTGCGGGTTGCGTCGGATCATCTTGTCCACCAGCCCACCGGCCACGTCGTCGATGGTCCAGCGTTCGTCCTCGGGCAGTTCCTCGGCCAGCCGGGCGTGCAGCACCACCTGGAGCAGCACGTCGCCCAGCTCCTCGCGCAGCGCGTCGGTGTCCCCGGCGCTCATCGCGTCATAGGCCTCGTAGCTCTCCTCCAGCAGGAAGCGGGCCAGGCTGCGGTGGGTCTGCGCCCGCTTCCACGGATCCCCGCCGGGCGAGAGCAGCCGGTCGAGCACCGCCACCGCGTCCAGCAGGCGAGCGCCCGGGGGATCCCACGAGCCGTACATCAGCTCCAGCTCCGCCAACCCCGGCTCGCGGGCCAGCCGCAGCCCCAACTCGCGGGCCACCGACTCGTCGCCGGCCGGGCCGGCCAGCCAGACCACCGTGTCGTGTGCCGCCACCGCGTCCAGCAGCGCCGGCACCGGCGGCCCGTCGAGCACCCGCACCTCGGCGCCCGCCGACCGCAGCGCCGTGGTCAGCTCGCTCTCCTCGGCGACCAGCACCGGAGCCGCGCGTACGACATCCCAGGCGGCTGCCGTCAGCAGCCCGGCCGGCAACCGGGGCGAGGTCACCAGCAGGACGATCCGGGGCATGCTCAGCCGGCGGACGGTACGGGCGGCTCGGGGCGCGGCTGCGGGGTGGAGATGTCGGTGACCGCGTCGGATCCCGGCTCACCCAGCGGCACGCCCACCGCGATGGCCTGCCCGGTGAAGCTCAGCACCGGGAACACCAGCGGCCGGTACCGGGGGTTCACCGTCACGTCGTACGTCTCGACGGCCTCGCGCAGCGAGTTGCGGTTGGCCAGGGCCTGGCGCAGCTGGTCGCCGTCGAGCTGGGCGGCGGCCTCCTCGACGGTCACCTCGGACGGCACCGCGCCGGCCCGCTTGCCCGCCTCGACCAGCTCGGTCAGCTCCTGCTCGGTGGGGGCCACCGGAGCGCCGATCGGGATGCCGGACAGGCAGGTGTACAGCTCGGCCACCTGCCGCACGTAGCCCGTCTCCGGGCTCAGGCCGATGCCCTGCGCCACCTGCGCCGGGTCGATCTGGTTCTGCGGCCGGTAGCCCTCGTCGGCGGAGACCCGCTCGCAGACCTCGCTGAGCACCAGGGTGCTCACCACCTGGCTGCGCGCGGGCAACTGGGGCTCCTGGCCGGGCAGCGGAGGCTCCTGGCCGGGCGGCACCTCGTCCCCCTCGGTCGGGATCGGGTTCTTCGCCTGAGCGTCCTCGATGACCTCGGTGACCGCGTCCTCGGTGATCCGATGGTCACCGACGTACGCGGCGACACCGGGCTCGGAACGGCAACCGGCGAGGGCGACGAGGCCGACCGCCAGGCTGGCGACGGCGACAAGACGGCGAGCACGCATGCCCGTCACTCTCTCATGCCCCCTGTCCACCGGTGACACCGGCGGGTGCGCCGAGCACGTCGGAGAGGAGCTGGGCGCACCACTCCAGCAGGGCCTGGTCGCGCAGCGGCTCGCCGCCCACCCGGCGGGTCATCGGGCGGGGAACGCTCACCTGGTCGAGGGCGGCCTTGTAGACCGAGTCGGGGTGGTAGCGCTTGAGCCGCAACTGCTTGGAGTCGGGCAGCGGCAGCGGACCGAACCGGAGGTGTTTGCCCTGCATGCTGACGTCGGTGAGGCCGTAGGACCGGGCCAGCAGCCGGAACCGGGCCACCGCGATCAGGTTCTGCACGGGTGCGGGCGGCTCGCCGTACCGGTCGGTCATCTCGGCGGCCACCTCGCGCAACCGCTCCTCGTCGCGGGCCTCGGCGAGCTTGCGGTACATCTCCAGGCGCAGCCGCTCCACCCCCACGTAGTCGTGCGGCAGGTGCGCGTCCACCGGGAGATCGATCTTGATGTCGGTCTCCTCCTCCGGACGCTCACCCTTGAACGCCTGCACCGCCTCACCGACCATCCGCACGTACAGGTCGAACCCGACGCCCTCGATGTGCCCGGACTGCTCGCCGCCGAGCAGGTTGCCGGCGCCCCGGATCTCCAGGTCCTTCATGGCCACGTACATGCCGGCGCCCAGCTCGGTGTGCTGGGCGATGGTGGCCAGCCGCTCGTGGGCGTGCTCGGTGAGCGGCTTGTCCGGCGGATAGAGGAAGTACGCGTACGCCCGCTCGCGACCCCGGCCCACCCGACCCCGGATCTGGTGCAGCTGGGCCAGGCCGAGCAGGTCGGCCCGCTCCACGATCAGCGTGTTGGCGTTCGGGATGTCGATGCCGGACTCGACGATCGTGGTGCAGACCAGGACGTCGTACTCCTTCTCCCAGAAGCCGACCATGACCTTCTCCAGGGCGTCCTCGCCCATCTGCCCGTGCGCCACCGCCACCCGTGCCTCGGGCACCAGCTCGCGCAGCCGGCGGGCGGTCCGCTCGATCGACTCGACCCGGTTGTGCAGGTAGAAGACCTGACCGTCGCGGAGCAGCTCACGGTGGATCGCGGCGGCCACCTGCCGGTCATCCTGGGCACCGACGGCGGTGAGCACCGGGTGCCGCTCCTCCGGCGGGGTGGCGATGGTGGACATCTCCCGGATGCCGGTGATCGCCATCTCCAGGGTGCGCGGAATCGGGGTGGCGGACATGCTCAGCACGTCGACCGCGGCCCGCATCGACTTGAGGTGCTCCTTGTGCTCGACGCCGAAGCGCTGTTCCTCGTCGACGATGACCAGCCCGAGCGACTTGAACCGGGTGGCCGACGCCAGCAGCCGGTGGGTGCCGATGACGATGTCGGCGGTGCCGTCGGCGACCATCGCCAGGGTCTGCTCCGCCTCCTTGGGCGTCTGGAAGCGGGACAGCTGCCGGATGGTCACCGGGAACTGGCTCATCCGCTCGGCGAAGGTGTTGTAGTGCTGCTGCACCAGCAGGGTGGTCGGCACCAGCACGGCGACCTGCTTGCCGTCCTGCACCGCCTTGAACGCCGCCCGTACCGCGATCTCGGTCTTGCCGTAGCCGACGTCGCCGCAGATCAGCCGGTCCATCGGGATGCTCTGCTCCATGTCCCGCTTGACCTCTTCGATGGCGGCGAGCTGGTCGGGCGTCTCCTGCCAGGGGAAGGCGTCCTCCAACTCCCGCTGCCACGGGGTGTCCGGCCCGAAGTTGTGCCCCTTGGACGCCTTGCGGGCGGCGTAGAGCTGGATCAGCTGGGCGGCGATCTCGCGGACCGCCTTGCGGGCCCGGGCCTTGGACTTCTGCCAGTCCGAGCCGCCCATCTTGTGCAGGGTGGGCTGCTCGCCGCCGACGTAGCGGCTCAACTGGTCGAGCTGGTCGGTGGGGACGAAGAGCCGGTCACCGGGCTGGCCGCGCTTGCTCGGGGCGTACTCGATGACGAGGTACTCCCGGGATGCGCCGTTGACGGTCCGCTGCACCAGCTCGACGTACCGGCCGATGCCGTGCTGCTCGTGCACCACATGGTCACCGGCGCGCAGTTCCAGCGGGTCGATGGTGTTGCGCCGCCGGCTCGGCATCTTGCGCATGTCCCGGGTCGACACGCCCCGACCGCCGGTCACGTCGCTGCCGGTGAGCAGCACGAACCGGGCGGCCTCGTCGACGAAGCCACCGGTCAGGCTGCCGCAGGTGACCAGCAGCTCCCCGGGGGCGGGCGCGGCCGGCACCTCCTCGGTCATCCGGGCACCGAGACCGCCGTCCCGGAGCACCTCGACGGCCCGTTGGGCGGGGCCGTGGCCCTCGAAGACCAGCGCGATCGACCAGCCCTCGCCGGCCCACCGCTTGAGGTCGTCGACCACCCGGGCGGTCTCGCCGTGGTAGAGCGGTGCGGGCTGGGCCGCCAGGGCCACCGCGATGGCGTCGTCGGGAGTGACGTCGACCGCCGCCGGCTCGTCCTCCCAGGGCTGCCGGGTCGCGGCCGGGCCGACCGGCTCGGCCAGGCCGAACGGGGACAGCGTCCACCAGGGCTGGCGCAGGGTCGCGGCGTGCGCGCGTACGTCGGCGAGGGTGTGGAAGGCGGCGGCGCCGAGGTCCACCGGGGCCTGGCCTCCGACGGCGGCCGCGGCCCAGCTGGCCTGGAGGAACTCCTCCGAGGTACGCACCAGATCGTGCGCCCGGGTGCGGATCCGCTCCGGGTCGCAGAGCAGCACGTGCGTGCCGGCCGGCATGCAGTCCAGCAGCAACTCCATCGAGCCGTCGCCGATCAACGCCGGGGCCAGGGACTCCATCCCCTCCACCGGAACCCCACCGGCCAGCTTGTCCAGGATCTCGGCCAGCTCCGGGTGCTGCTGGGCAAGGGTGGCGGCCCGCTCCCGGATCTCGGGGGTGAGCAGCAGTTCCCGGCAGGGCGGGGCCCAGAGCTGGGGGATCTGCTCGATGGTGCGCTGGTCGGCGACGGCGAAGGTGCGGATCTCCTCCACCTCGTCGCCCCAGAACTCGACCCGGGACGGGTGCTCGTCGGTGGGCGGGAAGACGTCCAGGATGCCGCCGCGAACGGCGAACTCGCCCCGCTTGGTGACCAGGTCGACGCGGGCGTACGCCATGTCGGTGAGCCGGCGGGCGACCTGCTCCAGGTCGGCCTCGTCGCCGGCGGCCAACCGGACCGGTTCCAGGTCGCCGAGCCCCTTGAGCTGTGGTTGCAGCACCGAGCGGACGGGGGCCACCACCACCCGCAGCGGGCCGGTGCGCCCGTGCGCGTCCGCCGAGTCCGGGTGCGCGAGCCGGCGCAGCACGGCCAACCGCCGGCCGACGGTGTCGGAGCGCGGGGAGAGTCGCTCGTGCGGCAGCGTCTCCCAGCTCGGGAAGATCGCCACCTGCTCGGGCGGCAGCAGGCTGCCCAGCGCGGCGACGAGATCCTCGGCCTCGCGGCTGGTGGCGGTGACCGCCAACACCGCCCGCCCCGCGCCGCCGGCCGTCGCGCCGCTCCCCGGGCCGCCGCCGCTCCCCGAGCCGCCGCCGCTACCCGAGCCGCCGCCGCTTCCCGGGCCGCCGGCACGGTCGTCGGGGTCCGCCGCGACCGCGGCGACCGCGAACGGGCGCAGCGCCGGCGGGGCGGTCAGGTCGAGCCCGTCGACCTGGGCCGCACCGGAGCGCGCCAGGTCACGGACGCGGGCCAGGCCCGGGTCGGCCAGGGCGGCGGCGAACAGTCCGGTGAGCGCAGTCATGATCACTTCCGAGGTGGGGACACGACGATCACCCCGCGTCCAGCCCGGACGGGGGGTGCGGTGCCAGCCTAGCTCTGCCCACCGACCTTCACCCCGCTTCCCACCCTCCCGGCCGCCGCCTCGCACAAGCGCCCCGACCGTCCCGAGGCGTGTGCAGCTGCGGGGAAAGTGCGGGCTGCGGGGCGTGGGAGGCCACACTTTGCCCGAAGTTGTCGCCTCGCCCGGGGCGGCAGGGGCAGTGGCGGATCTTGACTGGTCGGGTGGGGGGTGATCGGGTACCCGAATGAGCGGGGAATATCGTGCGCGGTTCGACGCGGAGGTCGTGTTCGGCAACGGCGGGGGCCTGAGCACCGAGGGGTTCCGGCTGGACATCCCGGGCGACCGGATCGACGACGCCGACCTGGCGGCGCTGTTCGTCCGGCATCTCGGCCTGCTGATGGTCGCCGAGGTACGGATCACCAACAAGACGATCATCGAGGAGCCGCACAAGGGCGGTCGCGCCGTCCGGAACGCCCCGGACAGCGGCCACGGACGGCGGCTGATCGAGCTGAGTCACCTGGTCACCGACGGGATGACCACCCTGCCCGGCTGGCCGGCACCGAAGATCACCGAGTGGCTGAGCCGCGAGGCGTCCCGCGAGCACTACGCGCCGGGCACCGAGTTCCAGGTGGCCCGGATCGACATGATCGCCAACACCGGCACCTACCTGGACACCCCCGCCCACCGGTACGCCGACGGCGCCGACCTGTCCGGTTTCCCGCTGGACCGCCTCGCCGACCTGCCCGGACTCGTCGTCCGGCTGCCCGCCGACACCCGCGCGGTGGACCGGCTGCTGCTGGCACCGTACGACGTGGCCGGCAAGGCGGTGCTGCTGCACACCGGCTGGGACGCGCACTTCGGCACCGACGGGTACGGCGCCCCGGAGGCGCCCCACCTGACCGGTGACGGCGCGCAGGCGCTGGTGGACGCGGGCGCCGCCCTGGTCGGCATCGACTCGATCAACATTGACGCCATGGGTCCCGCGGCCGGCGGTGAGCGGCCCGCGCACAGCCTCCTGCTGGCCGCCGACATCCCGATCGTGGAGCACCTGACCGGGCTGGACGCCCTGCCGCCGGACGGCTTCCGGTTCACCGCCGCGCCACCGAGGGTGGCCGGCATGGGCACCTTCCCCGTCCGCGCCTTCGCCGTCGTGCACTGAGGGGCAGGGTCAACTCCGGATGCGGGATGTCGCGGCTTCCGTCGGGCGCGGATACCGCGACATGCCGTAACTGGAGTAGATCTTGCCCCCTCGGCCCCTCGGCCCCTCGGCGCGTCGGCGCGTCGGCCTGGCGGTCAGTAGCGGACCGAGATGCGTCGCTGGACCGCGTCCACCCGGACCTCGCCGCCGTACGGGATGATCAGTTGCGGATCGGTGTGCCCGAAGTCGACGTCGAAGACCAGTACCGCGTCCGGGGCGTATTCGGCGAACGCCCGGGTGACGGCGGCGCGCTGGTCCCTGGCGTACTCCGTCTTCTCCTGCGGGTTGAGCCGGCGGCCGAACTCCCATGCCTTGGCGCGGCCGACGAGCGCGGCGGGGAAGCCGCCGAGCAGGCCACGCTCACCGAGGTTACGCAGCATCCGGTAGACCTCGACGGCCGATGGCAACTCCTCCGAGGTCTCCAGCAGGAAGACCGACCCGGCCAGCGTGGCCGCCGGAGCGACCCGGTCGGCGGCGAGCAGCCAGTGCAGCACCTCCAGGTTGCCGCCCCAGGTGCGTCCCTCGACCACCTTCGCCGGCCCCTGCCAACGCCAGCCGGTGCCGGGGAACATCACCGGCTCGGCGGCGAGGGAGGCGGGATCGTTCCAGTCGTTCGGCTCGTCGCCCCACCGCGGCGCCGGAGTCAGGTCGTACCAGTCGTTGCCGAACAGCGCCGCGCGAAGCGAGTCGGCGGTCAGCGGGTGCAGCGCGCCGGGGCGGCCGAGGTGCACCAGCACCGACCCGCCGTGATAGCTGACCACGCCCAGCCGGTGCAGGTGGTTGAGCACGTTGGTGTTGTCGGAGTACCCGAAGTAGGGCTTCGGGTTGGCCCGCAGCACCTCGTCGTCCAGGTGCGGCGTCACGGTGATCAGATCGTCGCCGCCGACGGTGGCCAGCACGGCGGTGATCGTCGGATCGGCGAAGGCGGCGGTCAGGTCCCGGGCGCGGTCGCGCGGGTCGGCGCCCATGATCCGGGTGGTCGGGTACTCGACCGGCTCCAGGCCGAACTCCGCACGCAGCCGGCGCAGCCCCAGTTCGTACACGTGCGGGAAGAGAGCCGGCAGGCCGGCGGAGGGTGAGACGATCGCCACTCGATCGCCAGTTCTCGGCTTCGGTGGCTGGACCAGCGACGTCATGTCCCCGACGCTATCGGCCGTGAACAGCGGTTTTCGACCTCCGGAGGTCCTCGACCGGCGAACCTCGGCAGCGTCGAAGTCCGGCTGGGGTCCCCCTGAAACGCAGGGCGTTATCAAGGGGGCCTTCCTTCCGGGCGGGTTCGCGTGGATACGATCGGGGGAGTCGGACAGCGCTGTCCTTCGTACTTGACGTGAGGAGCGCATGGTGACCGACCAGCACGATCACGACGGCCCCGACGCCGCGCTGCGCGCCGACATCCGCAGGTTGGGCACGTTGCTCGGGCAGACCCTGGCCCGCCAGGAGGGACGCCCGCTGCTCGACCTCGTCGAGGAGATCCGGGCCCAGGTCCGCACCGACGCCCCGGCCGCCGCCCGGCGGCTCGGCGGGCTCGATGTGACCACCGGCACCAAGCTGGCCCGCGCCTTCTCCACCTACTTCCACCTGGCCAACATCACCGAGCAGGTGCACCGGGCCCGGGACCTGCGGCGTCGCCGCGCCATCCAGGGCGGCTGGCTGGACCAGGCGGCCAAGATGATCGCCGAACGCGGGGTGCCGGCCGAGGAGATCGCCTCGGTGGCCCGCCGGTTGGCGGTACGTCCGGTCTTCACCGCTCACCCGACCGAGGCGGCCCGCCGGTCGATCCTGTCGAAGCTGCGCGCGATCGCCGACGAGCTGGACGCCGAGACGGCCAACGCGATCCTCTACGGCGCCAGCGACGAGGGTCCGGCGAACCGTCGGCTGGCCGAGCTGCTCGACCTGATGTGGCAGACCGACGAGCTGCGGCTGGACCGGCCGGACCCGACCGACGAGGCGCGCAACGCCATCTACTACCTGCGTGACCTGTACGCCGAGGCGGCCCCGCAGGTGCTCGACGACCTGGCCGAGACGCTGCGTACGCTGGGCGTGGAGACCTCGCCGACGGCCCGACCGCTGACCTTCGGCACCTGGATCGGCGGTGACCGGGACGGCAACCCGTTCGTCACTCCGGCGGTGACCCGCGAGGTGCTGGCCATTCAGCACGAGCATGGCCTGACCGCCACCGAGGCGGCGATGGAAGAGCTGATCAACGAGGTGTCGGTCTCCCGCCGCCTGCGCGGGGTCTCGCTCGACCTGTCCGCCAGCCTCGCCGCCGACCTCGACGCGCTGCCCGAGGTGGCACCCCGCTTCCGTCGGGTCAACGCCGAGGAGCCGTACCGGCTCAAGGCCCGCTGTGTCCGCGCCAAGCTCGCCAACACCCGGGCCCGGCTGCGCCAGGGCACCCCGCACGTGCCGGGGCGCGACTACCGGGGTTCGGCCGAGCTGATCGCCGACCTCGATCTGCTGCGCGCCTCGCTGGCCCGCAACTCCGGCCAGCTCACCGCCGTCGGCCGGCTCGCCTCGACCATCCGTACCGTCTCCGCGTTCGGCCTGCACCTGGCGACCATGGACGTCCGCGAGCACGCCGAGAAGCACCACGAGGTGCTCACCCAGCTGTACGCGGCGGTGGGTGAGGTGGACGACTACCCGTCGCTGAGCCGGCTGGAGCGCACCAAGCTGCTCGCCGACGAGCTGGCCAGTCGCCGGCCGCTGTCCACGTCGGACACCCCGCTGAGCCAGTCGGCCCGCAAGACCTTCGACGTGTTCAGCACCATCCGGGAGGCGCAGGACCGGTTCGGCGCCGAGGTGATCGAGTCGTACATCATCTCGATGACCCTCGGTGTGGACGACGTGCTCGCCGCCGTGGTGCTCGCCCGCGAGGCCGGCCTGGTCGACGTGCACAGCGGCCGGGCCCGGATCGGCATCGTGCCGCTGCTGGAGACCCCGGCCGAGCTGAACTCCGGCGGCGAGCTGCTCGACGAGCTGCTGTCGCTGCCGGCGTACCGGGCGCTGGTGGCGGCCCGGGGCGACGTGCAGGAGGTGATGCTCGGTTACTCCGACTCCAACAAGGAGGCCGGCATCACCACCAGCCAGTGGTCCATCCACCGGGCCCAGCGCGCACTGCGCGACGTGGCCGCTCGACACGGCGTGCACCTGCGGCTCTTCCACGGCCGGGGCGGCACGGTCGGGCGCGGCGGCGGCCCCACCCATGACGCGATCCTGGCCCAGCCGTACGGCACCCTGGACGGCGCGATCAAGGTGACCGAGCAGGGTGAGGTCATCTCCGACAAGTACACCCTGCCCGCGCTGGCTCGGGAGAACCTGGAGCTGAGCGTGGCCGCCGTGCTCCAGGCGACGCTGCTGCACACCGCGCCCCGCCAACCCGCCGAGATGCTGGAACGCTGGGACGCGACGATGGACGTGGTGTCCGAGTCGGCGTTCCGGTCGTACCGCTCACTGGTGGAGGATCCGGACCTGCCCGCCTACTTCTGGGCCTCCACCCCGACCGAACTGCTCGGTGCGTTGAACATCGGCTCCCGGCCGGCGAAGCGGCCGAACACCGGCGCCGGGCTGTCCGGGCTGCGGGCCATCCCGTGGGTGTTCGGCTGGACCCAGACCCGGCAGATCGTGCCCGGCTGGTTCGGGGTCGGCTCCGGTCTGGCCGCCGCCCGGGAGGCCGGGCTGGCCGACGTGCTCGCCGAGATGCACCGCAACTGGCACTTCTTCCGCACGTTCCTGTCCAACGTGGAGATGATGCTGACCAAGACCGACCTCGGCATCGCCCGCCGGTACGTCGAGACCCTGGTTCCGAAGCAGCTGCACCCGATCTTCGACAAGATCGAGCAGGAGTACGAGCTGACCCGGCGCGAGGTGCTCGCCGTCACCGACTCACCGGACCTGCTGGAGAACTCCCCGGTGCTGCAACGCACCCTCGCCGTACGCGACACCTACCTGGAACCGCTGCACCACCTTCAGGTGGCGTTGCTGCGGCAGTACCGCGACTCCGGGGCGGCCGGCCGGGCGGTGGCCACCGCACCGGGTGGCCGACGCGCCCCGAGCGACGGCACCGCCCTGGAGCGGGCCCTGCTCACCACGGTCAACGGCATCGCCGCCGGCATGCGCAACACCGGCTGAGCTGTTGGATCTTGCCCCAAGATCCGCACAGTTTCAGGGATGTTGCTGCCTCAACTCTGGCCGAGGCAGCAGTATCAGGGAAGTTGCGTGGAACTCGCGGTAAGGTGGCGCGTCGGAAGTCGAGACTCGCGGCGGTGTTGCTGGGGTCGGGCGCCTCGACAGCGGCGCTGGCGTCGTACTCGGGGTCGCCGTGACAAGGCGTTGCACCACCTCGAGGTGCCCAGCGGGGCCGACGATCCCTGCTGCGACGAGCCCGGTGCTGCGGAAATCGCCGCGTACCCGTGCGGGCGCGCAGCGCCCGCCTTTGGCAAGCTCGTAAGGATGGACCTGGAGACCCTCGCGGTTGTCGTCGTCTGTCTCGGTGCCGGCGGCGCGGTCGGCTGGTTCGCCGCCCGGGCCCGCTCGGTGACCGAGATCACCCGGCTGGACGCCACGCTGCGCGCCACCCGGGAGGGCGAGGCGCGGCTGGAGCAGTCGATGCGGGCGCTGAGCTACGAGGCGACGGCCCAGTCGCAGGAGGCGGTCGCCCGGGCGGTGGCGCCGTTGCACGAAACGCTGCGCCGCTACGAGCAGCGGGTCGCCGATCTCGAACGGGAGCGGGTCGACGCGTACGCGGAGCTGCGCGAGCAGGTCCGCGCGATGAGCACGGTCTCCGGTGAGCTGCGGACGGAGACGAAGCAGTTGGTGGCTGCCCTGCGTGCGCCGCAGGTACGTGGACGGTGGGGCGAGCACCAGTTGCGCCGCATCGTCGAGGCCGCCGGGATGCTGGAACACTGCGACTTCGCCGAGCAGGTCACCGCCGCCACCGACCAGCAGACGGTACGCCCCGACCTGGTGGTTCGCCTGCACGGTGGCCGGAGCGTGGTGGTGGACGCGAAGGCGCCGTTCGACGCGTACCTCACCGCGATGGAGGCGCGCGACGAGCGGGGCCGGGACACCCATCTCGACGCGCACGCCAAGCACCTGCGGGCGCACGTCGACGCATTGGCCGCCAAGTCGTACTGGTCCGCATTCGAGTCCACTCCGGAGTTCGTGGTGCTCTTCGTGCCGGCTGATCCTTTTCTGGACGTCGCACTGCAACGCGATCCGACGCTGTTGGAACACGCCTTCGCCCGTAACGTGGTGCTGGCCACCCCGGCCACCCTGGTCGCGCTCCTGCGTACGGTCGCCTGGTCATGGCGGCAGGAACAGCTGACCCGCAATGCGATGGCCGTGCACACGCTGGCGCGGGAACTGTACGGACGGTTGTCGACGCTCGGTGACCACGTCGGCAAACTCGGTGCCTCACTCGGTGGTGCGGTCACCGCGTACAACCGGGCGGTGGGCTCGCTGGAGGCGCGGGTGCTGGTGAGCGCCCGCAAGCTGGCGGAACTGGGCGTGTCGGATCAGGAACTGCCCACCCCGGGGCAGGTGGAACTGGCGCCACGACAGCCGCAAGCGCCAGAGCTGCTCGTGGAATCCACTCCAGATGATCGAACTCGGTCTAACTGAAATCGGCCCTTATCATCTTCGATGTGACAATGAGCGTCTCGCATATCACGAGATGGTCACAACGTACCCGGCGGTAGTGACATCGACGGTCGGCACCACGAAGGATTTCGCTCACGCGTGCCCTGCTTCTGAGGGCGCCTGAGTTCTCTGGAGGAAAGAGAACGTGAGCAAACCCCGAAACCTGAGCCGGCGTACCTCCGCCGCGCTCTTCGCCTCGGTGATGGCGGCCAGCGCCGTGACCGTGGCGGGCGGCGCCGCCACCGCGAGCGCCGCTCCTGCCGGACCCGACGCCGCGCAGGCCACCCCCGCCGAGGCGTTGGACCAGCACGACGCCAAACTGCTCGCCGAGGCGGAGGCGAAGAAGGCCCCCACCGTCACGATGATCGTCGCCACCGACAAGGGCAAGGCGAAGGACGTCGCCGACGACCTCAAGGACCTCGGCGCGGCCGTCACCGAGCGCTTCGACACGATCGGATACGTGCTCGCCAAGGTGCCGACCGGCAAGGCGGTCAAGGCCGCCAAGCTGCCGGGCGTGGCCACCATCGACCTGGACGAGAAGATCCAGCTGCCCGACCCGAAGCCGGAGGTCGCCCCGGGCGGCGCGAAGGGCGGCCAGCAGGGCGGCACGGTCAGCGGACCGGGTGCCAGGACGAAGGCCGACAACCCGTACATGCCGACGAACGAGACCGGTGCGGTCAAGTTCGTCAAGCAGCACAAGAAGTGGGACGGCCGCGGCGTCACCATCGGCATCATGGACTCCGGCGTGGACCTGGAACACCCGGCGCTGCAGGAGACCACCACCGGCGAGCGCAAGATCGTCGACTGGGTCACCGCGACCGATCCGTTCGAGGACTCCACCTGGCGTCCGATGCTCAACCAGGTGACCGGGCCGACGTTCACCCTCGCCGGTCGCACCTGGACCGCGCCGGCCGGCACCTACCGGTTCAACCTGTTCAGTGAGAGCATCACGAACCAGAGCGACCCGGCCGGTGACGTCAACCGTGACGGAGACAAGACCGACCAGTTCGGCATCCTGTTCGACCCGGCCACCAACAACATCTGGGTCGACACCGACCAGGACGGCGACTTCACCGACCAGGCCGTGATGCGGCCGTACAAGGAGAAGTTCGACGTCGGCCACTTCGGCACCGACAACCCGGCGACTCCGATCAAGGAGCGGATGTCGTTCGTCGTCGAGTACCGCAAGAACGTCGACACCACTCCGGTCGGCGGCCCCGGCCTGGTGGACTACGTCAACATCGGCATCATCGAGAGCGCCCACGGCACGCACGTCGCCGGCATCACCGCCGCCAACGACATGCTCGGCAACGGCGCGTTCGACGGTGCCGCCCCCGGCGCCAAGATCGTTTCCTCCCGTGCCTGCTCCTGGGGCGGTGGCTGCACGGCCGCCGCGCTCACCACCGGCATGGCCGATCTGGTGATCAACCGCGGGGTCGACGTGATCAACATGTCGATCGGTGGCCTGCCGGCGCTGAACGACGCCAACAACGCCCGCGCCACCCTCTACAACAACCTGATCACCACCTACGGGGTGCAGATGTTCATCTCGGCCGGCAACTCCGGCCCGGGCGTGAACACCATCGGCGACCCGTCGGTGGCGGGCAACGTGGTCAGCGTCGCCGCCAGCATCAGCAAGGACACCTGGCTGGCGAACTACGGCTCGGTGGTCAAGAAGAAGAACGCCCTGTTCAACTTCTCCTCGCGCGGCCCGCGTGAGGACGGTGGCGCCAAGCCGAACATCGCCGCGCCGGGTTCGGCCATCTCCACCACGCCGGTGTGGCAGCCCGGCAGCCCGGTCGCCGAGGCCGGCTACGCGCTGCCGCCGGGCTACGGCATGTTCAACGGCACCTCGATGGCCTCCCCGCAGGCCGCCGGCGCCGCCGCGCTGCTGCTCTCGGCCGCCCGGGCGACCGACAAGGGCATCACCCCGGAGATGCTGCGGCGGGCGATCTTCACCTCCGCCAAGCCGATCGCCGACACCCCGACCTACGGGCAGGGCTACGGCATGTTCAACGTGCCGGGTGCCTGGAAACTGCTGAAGAAGGGTGTGCAGACCCGCTCGTACACCTCCGACGCCCCGGTCTGCACGGTGCTCTCCGGCCTGCTGGCCACGCCGAACCAGGGCACCGGCGTCTACAACCGCTGCGGCTCAGCGGACGGCGGACACCAGGTCAACCAGGCGAAGTCGTACCAGGTCAAGCTGACCCGGACCAGCGGCCCGGCCGGCAACGTGAAGCACAACATCGGCCTGCGCGGCAACGACGGCACCTTCTCGGCGCCGAAGAACGTCACGCTGCCGCTGAACACGCCCGTCACCATCACGATCATCGCCAAGCCGAAGACCGTCGGCGCGCACGGCACGATCGTGACCGTCGACGACCCGGCCACCAGCACGATCGACTTCGAGGTCTCCGCCGTGGTGGTGGTCTCGAACGACGTCAGCAAGCCCAACTTCGCCTACTCGGCGCAGGGCTCGGTGGACCGGAACAGCACCACGTCGTACTTCGTGACGGTTCCCCCGGGTGCCGGTGCCCTCCAGGTCAACCTCTCCGGCATCGCCACCGGGTCGCAGACGCGCTTCATCGCGTTCAACCCGTGGGGCGTTCCGGTGGAGAGCACCTCCAGTCTGGCCTGCTTCACCAACCACAACAGCACGGTCGTCTGCAACGCCTTCGAGCGCGACTACCAGAACCCGATGCCGGGTGTCTGGGAGATCGAGGTCGAGTCGCGGCGGACCTCGCCGTCGCTGAACAACCCGTACCAGATCCAGGCACGGGTGCAGGGCGTCGCGGTCGAGCCGGCCGTGGTCGAGCTGCCGTCGGTCACCGCCGGCGCCCCGACCCCGGTCACCTGGTCGCTGAAGAACACCTTCGGCCCGGTCACGGTGACCGGCCAGGGCGGCGCGCTGGCCAGCTCGCACGCGGAGCGGCCGACCATCGTCGAGTACGCGACGCAGGAGTACACCGTGGACGTGCCGGCGGGCGCCACCAGCTTCACCGCCCGCATCGGCAACACCTCGGATGCCGGCGCCGACCTCGACCTGTACGTCTACCGGGGGACCACCCTGGTGGACTACGACGCGGACGGCGACTCGGAGGAGTCCGTGACCCTGAACAACCCGGCGGCTGGCACCTACACCGTCGTCGTCGAGGCGTACTCGGTCGACGGGGCCGGTGGCAGCACCGAGTACGACTACCGGGACTCGTTCTCCTCCCCGGCGCTCGGCACCCTCTCGGCGTCGAGCACGCCGCTCACGCTGGCCCACGGTGCCACCGGCACCATCTCGGGCACGGTGACGGCCCAGTCCGCCCCGGCCGCGGGTCGGAGCCTCTACGGTGAGCTGACCGTCGTGACCACCGAAGGCGCGGTCGTCGGCCGCGGCGCGGTCGACATCGGCGCGGTGAACTGACACCACCAACCGCACCACCAGGAAGCCCGTCTCCGGTTCTCCGGAGACGGGCTTCCGTCCGTCCAGCGGCCGGGCCGGTCAGCCGACCGGCTCGGCCCGTCCCGGGTGGCGGCCCACCAGACCCACCACCAGCAGCAGGTAGGCGGCCACCTCGACGGCGGCGAGGACGGCTGGTCCGGACGCCGGCAGGCTCGCGTTGGCCTGGAAGACGGCGGTCAGCAGGACACCAGGTCCGGCGGCCGACGGCAGCGACAACGCGGTGAGCGCCACGTCCAGGTGGGTCACGGCGACCAGCACCAGCAGGACGGCACCGCCGGCGGCGATCCGGTGACGAGGCCCGGCCAGCAGGGCGGCCAGGACCAACGCGCCGACGGCGAGGACGAGCGGTGCCAGCACGGCGCCGACCGTGGCCACGGCGGACGGGCCGGTGTCGCCGGGACCGGGCGGCTGGGTCGCGCGTACCGCAAAGTGGATCTCGGCCAGCCGGACGGTCGCGTACCCGACCACGAGCGTCGCCGCCAGCCCCGCACCGGTGAGGGCGAAACGTCCCGGGCGGGCATCGCGCCACCGACCGGTCAGCAGCAGGATCAGGACGAGAAGCAGCGCCGCCCAGCTCAGCCGGAGGCCGGTGACGAACCCCAGGGTCGGGTCAACCGCGTCGGTTCGCAGGACCTGCCATTCCCGGTCGGCGGGTTCGGCGGGCATCGTGATCCACGCGTCGACGACGAGCACGGAGAGCGCCGCCGGCAACGCCCAGGGCAGGTCCGGTGGCCGGGCGGTCAGCGCGTACGCCGCCAACAGCAGCAACGCGGCCACCTCGGCCTGGCGCAGCAACGGAACACCGGTGAGGATGTTGAGGACGTGGACGGCGGCGAGGGCCCCGGCCGCCACAGGAAGGATCAGTCGGTACCGCACCGCGGCATCCTGCCATCAACTGATCCACATCGTCGGCCCCGTGCCGCCGTCGCGGGCGGCCCGGTGCCACGAACTCAGCCGCGCCGGGCGGAGGCCACGACGAACGGGGTGCCCTGCTGACAGGTGGACATCATGGTCGGGTCGGGGCGCCCGGTCACCGTCACCGACGCACCCGCGCTGAGCACGTCGCGCGGACCGCCGAGCAGCAGGTAACCGTCGAGCAGCAGGCAGCCGGGCTCGACGCCGGACTCGATCCGGCCGGTCAACGTGATCTCAGCGGTCGCGGGTGGCTTCGTCGGGGCGCTCGGCCGGACCGTCGGTCGGGTGGTGGGCGCCGTCGGGTCCACGGGGTCGGAGGGTGAGGGCGCGGGCGCGGACCCGGTCGGGTCCGGGGTGGGCAGTTCGGTCACCGGTGACGCTCCCGTCGGGGTCGGGGTGGTGGTGCCGTCACCCGTCTCCTGGCCGGCACAGGCGGCGAGCGCCGTGCAGACGATCAACGCGGTGGCGGCGATCCGAATGGTCCTCATACCAAGCTCTGACGCACCGGGCCGGTGAACAGTTCCACCGGGCCGGCGTGGCGTGTTCACGAACCTGTCCGGCGGCTCAGTCGCGGGCCGCGGCGGCGGCCTTCATGTCCCGCTTGAGTTCCTGCGGCAGTGAGAAGGTGAGCCGCTCGTTCGCGGTCACCACCTCCTCGACGTCGGTGAAGCCACGCTCGGCGAGGTGTGCCAGCACCTCCTGCACCAACTCCTCCGGCACGCTGGCACCCGAGGTCAGGCCCACCGTCCGCGCGTCGGCCAGCCAGGCGTCCTCGATCTCGTGGGCGAAGTCGACCAGGTGGCCGCCCCGGGCACCGCCGTCCAGGGCCACCTCGACCAGGCGTACCGAGTTCGACGAGTTGCGCGAGCCCACCACGATCACCACGTCGCACTCCGGCGCGATCTCCTTGATCACGTGCTGCCGGTTGCTGGTGGCGTAGCAGATGTCGTCGCTGGGCGGCGACTGGAGCATCGGCAGCCGCTTCTTCAGCCGGGCGACGGTCTCCATCGTCTCGTCCACCGACAGCGTGGTCTGCGACAGCCAGACCACCTTGTTCGGGTCCCGTACGGTGATCCGGTCGGCGTCCTCCGGGCCGTCCACCAGCTGGATGTGCTCCGGCGCCTCGCCGGAGGTGCCGATGACCTCCTCGTGCCCCTCGTGACCGATGAGCAGGATGTCGTAGTCCTCGGCGGCGAACCGCTTCGCCTCGTGGTGCACCTTCGTGACCAGCGGGCAGGTGGCGTCGATCGCCTTCAGCGACCGCTGCCTGGCCTGCTCGTAGACCTCGGGTGCCACGCCGTGCGCGGAGAAGATCACCGTGGCGCCCTCGGGCACCTCCTCGTTCTCCTCCACGAAGATCGCGCCCTGGGCTTCCAGCGTCCGCACCACGTGCTTGTTGTGCACGATCTGCTTGCGGACGTAGATGGGGGCTCCGTAGAGCTTGAGCGCCTCCTCGACGGTCTGCACCGCCCGGTCCACGCCCGCGCAGTAGCCACGGGGCTTGGCCAGGAGCACGCGCTTGCCGGTCCGGGAAGTCGCCTCAGCCTCAGTCACCCCCTCATCGTACGTGCCACGACCGGACCGGGCAGCGGCCGAGCCGGCCCCCACCGCCCGTTGATCATGAAGTTGTCGCCCTCGACACGCCGGCCGAGCACAACAACTTCATGATCGACGCCGGTCCGGAGCGGGTCGTAGGGTGGGCGGGTGAGTGTGGGTGCGGGGGCTGGTGGGAAGAGCAGCTCGGACGAGCCGTGGCCGGTTCGCGTGGTCAGTCAGAAGATCGGTGCCTGGGTGGCCCGGCTCGGCTGGGTGTGGGTCGACGGGCAGGTGGCGCAGATCAGCCGACGGCCCGGTGCCAGCACCGTGTTCCTGACGCTGCGCGATCCCTCCGCCGACCTGAGTCTCACGGTCACCACCAATCGCGACGTGCTCGACTCCGGCGCGCCGGAGCTGCGCGAGGGCGCCCGCGTGGTGCTGCACGCCAAGCCCGAGTTCTACGCCGCCCGGGGCACGCTCAGCCTGCGCGCCGACGAGATCCGTCAGGTCGGCCTCGGTGAACTGCTCGCCCGGCTGGAGAAACTGAAGAAGCTGCTGGCCGCCGAGGGATTGTTCGACCGGGCGCGCAAGCGCCGCCCGCCGTTCCTGCCGCAGCGGATCGGGCTCATCACCGGTCGGGCCAGTGCCGCCGAGCGGGACGTGCTGACGAACGCCCGCCGACGCTGGCCAGCGGTGGAGTTCCGCACGGTGAACGTGGCGGTGCAGGGCCCGACCGCCGTTCCGCAGATCGTGGACGCGCTCAAGGTGCTGGACGCGGACCCGAGCATCGACGTGATCATCCTGGCCCGCGGCGGGGGTGGCATCGAGGATCTGCTGCCCTTCTCCGACGAGGCACTGTGCCGTGCCGTTTTCGCCTGTCGCACGCCGGTGGTCAGCGCCATCGGCCACGAGACGGACGCGCCGCTTGTCGACTACGTCGCCGACGTCCGGGCGTCGACCCCCACCGACGCGGCCAAACGGGTGGTGCCTGATCTCGCCGAGGAGGTACGCCTGATCAAGCAGGCCCGGCACCGGCTGCACCGGGCCGTGCACAACCTCGTCGATCGGGAGGCCCACCGCATCGACGCGCTACGCTCCCGACCGGTGCTGGCCCGGCCACAGGTGATGATCGAGCAACGGGCCGCCGATCTGGTCGCACTGCGCCAGCGCGCCGGCCGCTGCCTGGACCACCGGCTCGCCGCCGCCGCCGACGACCTGCGGCACACCGTGGCCCGGCTGCGCGCTCTCTCCCCGGCCGCCACCCTCGACCGCGGGTACGCCATCGTGCAACGCGCCGACGGCCACGTCGTACGCGCGGCCACCGAGGTGGCCGCCGGCGACCCGCTGCGGGTACGCCTGGCCGACGGCGAACTGTCCGCCACGGTCGACACCTGACCAGCTAGGTTCGCTGCCCGGAACGCCGGCCCCGCCCCGGGCCGCCGGGTGCGTGAGCCACCATCCCGAGCCCCGGCGTGACCGCTACCGGCGGCCTGACCGCAATCGGGCGCGGACGACGGCGGTGCGGTCGCCGGTGGTGTCGGGCGGTTGTGCTGAGATGGGTGCGATGACTGACGAGAAGACAGCCGGGCCGGACGAGCGGCTCAGCTACGAACAGGCCCGCGCCGAACTCGCGTCGGTGGTGGAGCGGCTCGAGGCCGGCGGCACGTCGCTCGAGGAGTCGCTGGCGCTCTGGGAACGCGGCGAGGCGCTGACGGTGATCTGCCAGCGTTGGCTCGATGGCGCGCGCGCCCGCATCGACGCCGCCCGGCCCGACCCGGCTGCCTGACCGGCCCCGCGAACACACCGCCTCCGGCGCGGCCGACCGACAGCCCGGGTGATCCGGCAGGCCGACCGCGACAGCTGACCGGCGGGCCGACCGATTCCGGCAGGCGGCGCGGCGGGAGCCGACCGGCTCCCGCCGCGATCCTTGGTCCGACCCGGGCGAGGCGGCCGTCCGGCCACGTCGCCGCGCTTCGGGCTCAGTCGAACAGGTTGTACAGCTCCGGCGGCGCCTCGACGACCTGGTCGGCCGGCGGCTTGGTCGCCTCGGTCGCGTTGCCGTAGTCGGAGTAGGTGACCCGGATCTCCTGCCCGGCGGGCCGGCCACCCTCGGGCAGTCGGATGACCATCTCGGTGAGCCGTCCCTGGGCGTCGGTGGTCGCGGTGAACGGCACCGACTTCGCCTCCGCGCCGAGCGCGGTGACCACGCTCGGGTCGAGGGAACCGGCGTCGGCGGCCTTCGACAGGTCGAGGGTGCCGGCATACGCCCCGTCGCCGGTACGGCGGACATCGGTGACGGCCTGGGTCAGCGCCTCACTGCCGGCGGGGTCGACGTTGTCGAAGTCGAAGCCCAGGCTGCGGTTGCCCTGAATCCGGCTCTGGTCGAGGTGGTGGTACTTGCCCAGGTTGAGTCGGTCCGCCCCGGGCACACCGCTGGCCGCCTGGCCCTGCAGGTCCAGCTTCACCCAGCTGTCCGGCTTGGCGTGGATGACGTCAAGACTGATGGCCAGGTCGTCGGTCGACTCGCCGAGGCGTACCCGCATCTCGGCGGTCTGGCTCGGCTGGTGCACCTGTCCCTGCGCGGTCGAGCCGGCGCCGGACATGGTGAACCTGAAGTTGCCGTTGCTGATCTCCCGGGTCGAGTCCAGCAGCGCCTGCTTCGCCTCGGTGTCAGCCTCGGGAGCGGCGCCGGTGGCGGTGGCGGACGGTGTGGCGCTCGGCCCGGCCTCGCCGGTGGTGGTACAGGCGGCGACGCCGGGCGTGAGGAGGGCGACGGCCACCAGGCCGGCGCTCAGTCGTCGAACGGTCATCGGTGTCTCCCAGCAGGGTCATCCGGCGCCTTCTCGCGCCGGAGGCTCCCCTATCTGTTCCCTGCCGGCCGCTCCCGCAATCACCCGAAACCGACCACAACTCCCGGACCGCTGCCGATCCGCCCGGCCTTCCGGCGCGCGGCGTAGGCAAGCGCGACCCACCCCGACGGTCAACGATCCGCCGAAAGCGAACGGGGGTGGGCTGAGCCCACCCCCGTAGCGTCGTCGCTCGGCCTACTTGAACATCTCGTAGGTCTGCTCGCTCGCCTCGATGACCTGGTCCGCCGGCGGCTTCTGCACCGCGGTCGCGGCACCGTAGTCGGCGTAGTTGACCTTGATGTCCTGGGCCTTGGTCTCGCCCGCCGCAGGCAGGGACAGGACCAGCTCGGTGAGCCGGCCCTCGGCGTCCAGCTTCGCGGTGAACGGGATCGCCTTGGCCTTGTCGCCGAGCGCCTTGAGCATGTCCTCGTCGGCGGCCACCGAGTCCTTCACCGAGGTGAGGTCGAAGGTGCCGCTGTAGGTGCCCTCGCCGGTCTCCTGCACCTCGGCGAGGCCCTCGAACATGCCGGCGGCGTCGGCCGGGTCGGTGCCCTCCTTGAAGATGTCGAGGTTCTTCGCGTCCTTGGCCTTGGCGGCGTCGAGGTGCTGGTACTTGTCCTTGATCGCCTCCATCCCCGGGACGCCGGCGAACAGGTCACCGAGGTCGACCTTCACCCAGGTGTCCGGCTGGATCTGGATGAGGTCGAAGTCCATGGTGAAGTCTTCGTCACCCACGGTCATCGTCATCTGAGCGCTGTTGCTGGGCTTGTGGAACGTGCCCTTGCCGGTCATCGAGTCGGCCGCGATGGTGAACGTGAAGTTCCCCTCGGCCAGCCCCTTGGTGGAGGCGACCAGCGCCGCCTTCGGGTCGGCCGGAATGCCGGAATCGGCCGAGGCGCCCGCGGAGGGCGAGTCGTCGCTGGCGTTGTTGCAGGCGGCGAGGCCGGGAACGAGCAGCGTGGCGGCGATGAGGCCCACGCTCCACCGTCGAATGTTCACAGATCGTCTCTCTTCAAGCAGGAAAGCCCGACCGACCACAGCTGGCCAGGCATCGAACCCGGGGAGCGTAGCGGATCGGACCGACACGCAGGGGGCACCCGATCTGCCGGCCCACCCCGTACCGGCCGCCGCGTTCAGTCCACGGCGGTGGCGAGCGTGCGCAGCTCGTTGTCCCGGGCGTCGCCGACGACGATCACCGTGCGCTGCGGTTGCAGCAGCACCAACGCCTGCTCGTTGCCCCGGGCCGTGTACCGCTGCCAGGTGCCCGACCCGAGATCGGCCTGCCCCTGCGGGCGGCCCTCGTCGGTCAGCTCGGCCGGCAGCAGCCGGTCCGGCGGCACGTTGCTCTGCACCAGCTGCAGGCCCCGCCCCTCCGGGGTGACATATCCCACCCGCAGGGTGGCGCCGTCCTCGGCCGTGCGGTAGGCCGCACGCACCGTGCGCCAGCCGTCGCCCAGCTCGGTCGGCTCGCTCACCGGGAACGCGCCGGCCGATCTCGCCTGTTCGAAGGCGGGCGCCGGATCGACCGTGTTCGGCTGGTCCCCACCGAGAAAGCCCCGGTAGAAGGCGAGTAGCAGGGCGATCGGGATCAACAGCACGAGCAGCGAGATGGCCATGTCCCGCGGCGACCGCTCGGACTTCGCGGCGGCTGCGGGTGGTGGCACGGGCTCGTCGTCGGGCGTGCGGTCAGCAGGCTGTGCAGGTTCCACCCCGCCATTCTCGCAGCCGCCCGACCGGCGGTATCCGTCCCATCACCGCCCCGGCCCGGCTGCGCATCCGCCATCGTGTGAGGATCAGCGACGAAGCCGGCAGCGCCGGCCCGCCCCGCACCGCCGCGAGGAGGAGCCGTTTTCATGACCACCATCAGGACGCGAATTCCCCAGAACCTCGACCGCAACCTGGCCCTCGATCTGGTCAGGGTCACCGAGGCCGCGGCGATGGCCGCCGGCCGCTGGGTCGGCCGGGGCGACAAGGAGGGCGGCGACGGCGCCGCCGTCGACGCGATGCGCAAGCTGATCAACTCGATCCCGATGAAGGGCGTCGTGGTGATCGGCGAGGGCGAGAAGGACAACGCCCCGATGCTGTTCAACGGCGAGGAGGTCGGCGACGGCGACGGCCCCGAGGTGGACGTCGCGGTGGACCCGATCGACGGCACCACCCTGATGAGCAAGGGCATGCCGAACGCCCTCGCGGTGCTGGCCGTGGCCGAACGCGGGGCGATGTTCGATCCCAGCGCGGTCTTCTACATGGAGAAGCTCGCCGTCGGCCCGGCCTACGCGGACGTGGTGGACATCGAGGCCGGCACGGTCGAAAATCTTCGCCGCATCGCGAAGACCAAGGGTACGAGCGTCTCCGAGGTCACGGTCTGTGTGCTCGACCGCTCGCGGCACGACGGCCTGGTCGACGAGATCCGCCGCGCCGGGGCCGGCATCCGCTTCATCTCCGACGGCGACATCGCCGGCGCGATCGCCGCCGCACGGGGCGAGTCGGACGTCGACGTGCTGATGGGCATCGGCGGCACCCCGGAGGGGATCACCGCCGCCTGCGCCCTGAAGTGCATGGGCGGCATGATGCAGGCCAAGCTCTGGCCGCGCGACGACGCCGAGCGCGAGAAGGCGGTCGCGGCCGGCCACGACCTGGACCGGGTGCTCACCACCGACGACCTCGTCACCGGCGACAACTGCTTCTTCGTGGCCACCGGCATCACCTCCGGGGACCTGCTGCGCGGCGTGCGGTACCGGGCCGGCGGGGCGTACACCCAGTCGATCGTGATGCGCTCGAAGAGCGGCACGATCCGGGTGATCGACTCGTACCACCGCTTGGAGAAGCTGGCGCTCTACTCGGCGGTGGACTTCGACGGCCGGCCGCTGGACGAACAGGCTTGAGCGCCCCCACGGCGACCCGGCCGACGGTGTCGGCGGGTCGCCGGTTCGGCGCGGTGGCGCTGGCGGCCCTGGCCGGGGTCGCGGTGGCGACGCAGTCGCGGATCAACGGCGAGTTGGGCGTACGCCTCGGCGACGGGGTCGCCGCCGCGGTCGTCTCGTTCGGTTCGGGCCTGCTGCTGCTGTTGGTGCTGGTACCAGCCACCCGCGCCGGGCGACGCGGGCTGACGACGCTGCGTACCGCCCTCGACCGGGGAGCGCTTCGGCCCTGGCAGTGCCTGGGTGGTGCCTGCGGCGCGTTCCTGGTGTTCTCCCAGGGTGCCACCGTCGGCACCCTGGGAGTCGCGGTGTTCACCGTGGCCGTGGTGGCTGGCCAGTCCGCGAGCAGCCTGCTGGTCGACCGGGCGGGGATCGGCCCGAGTGGCCGGCAGCCGGTGACCGGTGCCCGGCTGGCCGGTGCGGCGCTGACCGTGGTCGCGGTGCTGCTGGCGGTCAGCGACCGGTTCCGCGAGCCGTCCACCCTCGGTCTGGCCCTGTTGCCGCTGCTGGCCGGGGTGGCGGTGGCCTGGCAGCAGGCGGTGAACGGGTGGGTCCGGGTGGTCACCGAGAGCACGCTGACCGCCACGCTGGTCAACTTCACCGCCGGTACGGCGGTGCTGCTTGTCGCGTTCCTCGTCAGCCTCGCGCTGCGGGGCCTGCCTCCCGGCGGGCTCCCCACCGATCTCTGGCTCTACCTCGGCGGGCCGATCGGCGTCGCGTTCATCGCGGTGGCAGCCGCGGTGGTCCGCCTCACCGGCGTGTTGCTGCTCGGCCTGGCCACCGTGGCCGGCCAGGTGGTCGGCGCCGTGCTGCTGGACGTGCTGATGCCCTCCGCCGCCTCGCACCCCGACCCGACCACGCTGCTCGGTGCCGTCCTGACCCTGGTGGCCGTGGCGGTCGCCGCGCTCGGCGGACGCTTCAGGGCATGGTCATCGGAGACTCGGAGCGGTACGGCCCGTCGAGGTCGGACCGACGACGGCGGAAGATGATCGCGGCCACGATGCCGCCGAGCAGCCCGAACAGGTGCCCCTGCCAGGAGATCCGTTCGTCGGTGGGCAGGACGCCGACCAGTTGGCCGCCGTAGAGGAGCCCGACCAGCAGGAACACGGCGAAGTTCCACCAGCTCCGCTCGAAGATGCCCCGGGTGAGCAGGATGCCGAGGTATCCGAAGATCACCCCGCTGGCACCGACCACGATCGTGTTGGACGAGCCGGTGAACCACACGCCGAGCCCGCTGACCAGGACGATCACCAGGGTGGACCAGAGAAAGCGTCGGGCACCCGCGGCCAGCACGAAGGTGCCGAGAAGAATCAGCGGGATGCTGTTGCTGTAGAGGTGGTCGAAGCCGTGATGCAGGAACGGCGAGAAGAAGATGCCGTCCAGTCCGTCGATCCGCTGCGGGATGATCCCGGCGGCGGAGTCGAATCCGGCGCCCAGCCAGACGTCGAGGCCCTCGATCAGGAAGAGCACCGGAACCACCGCGCACATGGCGACGAACGCCCGGCCGATGGACGCGTAGAAGGCCAGGGTGCCGAACCGGTGGGGATCGCCACTTCCGGGAAGCAGGGTCACCCGTCAACAGCTATCAGCAAACGGCGACGGCCGCCACTTTTCCCGGCACGAGGCACGAGTGCCACGGCGGCGGGGTGCGGTCACCCGCGCCCCGCCGCCGTGGTTCAGCTCAGTAGTAACCCTTGGCCTGGGAGTGGTTCCACGCCGCGCAGGGCGTGCTGTAACGGCCCTTGATGTAGCCGAGCCCCCACTTGATCTGGGTGACCGGGTTGGTCTCCCAGTCGGAGCCGACCGAGGACATCTTGTTCCCCGGGTACGCCTGCGGGATGCCGTACGCCCCGGAGGAGGGATTACGGGCCTTGTGGTTCCAGCCGCTCTCCTTGTTCCAGAGCCGGTCCAGGCAGGGGAACTGGTCGATCTTGAAGCCCGCATCGATCATGAGCGCGCAGCCGACCTTCCGGTTACCGCTGTACTCCTCGCAGGACTCGGGGATCGGGCCGTCGTACGGCTTCGCGGCCCGGGCCGCAGCCTCCCTGGCGGCCTTCTCCTCGGCCTTCTTGCGTGCCGCCTCCTCGGCCTTGCGGGCCTTCTCGGCGGCGGCCTTGGCCTGCTTCCGCACTTCGGTGGCCTGCTGCCGGGCGGTACGGACCTGGCGGGAGACCGTCTCCTGCTGCCGGTACTCGACGTCGACCTCGACGTCGCTGACGCTGCCAGCCACCTGGGCGCCGGGGCCGGAGCGCTGGGACTGGCGGTCCTCACTGAGGTAGAAACCACCGGCCACGCCCACCGAGAGCAGCGCGACGGCTGCGGTGCGGGCGGCGAACCGGCTCCACGGCCGACTCACGAAGTGATCCCTTCGTCGGGGTCAGGGTCGCGGTGCGCCGAGACCAGACTGAGGCCGTAGCGCACCACGGGCGCCCGCGGCCGGCGGATACCGGCCACCGTGGACGCACCGCGTCGCGTGGTCGGTGTCGTCCGCTCCGGATGGGAGTGACGAATGATCACCAACGATGCGTCGGGTGCGTGGGCGCCCGTGGGACACAATCGCGCACAGTGAGGCTGATGGGAAACCGCGGACCTCAATTGTGACGTGGGTCACGCCAAATTTCGGTGCAATACCCCTAAAAAGGTGGTCAGGTCGGGATGTCCTCCAGCAGGTCCGTCACCATCGCGGCGATCGGAGACCGCTCCGAACGGCTGAGCGTCACGTGCGCGAACAGCTGATGACCCTTCAATGCCTCGATCACCGCCGTGACGCCGTCGTGCCGTCCGACCCGGAGATTGTCCCGCTGGGCGACGTCGTGGGTCAGTACCACCCGCGAGCCCTGGCCGATCCGGGAGAGCACGGTCAGCAGCACGCCGCGTTCGAGTGACTGCGCCTCGTCGACGATGACGAAGGCGTCGTGCAGGCTGCGGCCCCGGATGTGGGTCAGCGGCAGCACCTCGAGCAGACCGCGTGAGGTGACCTCCTCCAACACGTTCTCGTGCACCACCGCGCCGAGGGTGTCGAAGACCGCCTGCGCCCAGGGCGACATCTTCTCCGACTCCGAGCCGGGCAGGTAGCCCAACTCCTGCCCACCGACGGCGTACAGCGGGCGGAAGACGATCACCTTCTTGTGCCGGCGACGTTCCATCACCGCCTCCAGCCCCGCGCACAGCGCCAGGGCGGACTTGCCGGTGCCGGCCCGTCCGCCGAGCGAGACGATGCCGATCGACTCGTCGAGCAGCAGATCGAGCGCGACCCGCTGCTCGGCCGAGCGCCCGTGCACACCGAACGCCTCCCGGTCGCCACGGACCAGCCGCACGGTCTTGTCCGGCAGCACCCGGCCGAGCGCCGAGCCCCGGGACGAGTGCAGCACCAGACCGGTGTGGCAGGGCAGACCGGCCGCCGCGTCCACGTCGATGACCTCTCCGGCGTAGAGCCTGGTGATGTCCTCCTCGGCCAGCTCCAGCTCGGCCATCCCCGTCCAGGTCGGGTCGCTGGCCTGGCCGTGCCGGTACTCGTCCGCGCGCAGCCCGACGGAGGCGGCCTTGACCCGCAACGGCATGTCCTTGCTGACCAGCGTCACCTCCCGCCCTTCGGCGGCGAGGTTCAGCGCCACGGAGAGGATCCGTGCGTCGTTGGACTCGTTGCGGAAGCCCGGCGGCAGCACCCCGTCGTCGGTGTGGTTCAGCTCCACCCGCAGCGTGCCGCCGACGTCGTTGGCGGGCACCGGCCGGTCGAGCCGACCGTGGCGTACCCGCAGCTCGTCCAGCATGCGTAGCGACTGTCTGGCGAACCAGCCCAGCTCCGCGTGATGCCGCTTGCCCTCCAGCTCGGAGATCACCACCAGCGGGAGCACCACCTCGTGCTCGGCGAAGCGGTGGAACGCCGCTGGATCGCTGAGCAGGACCGAGGTGTCCAGCACGAAGGACTGGCCCGCTGGTCGAGGCTCCCTGGGGTCGGCCGAACCGGCGGCCGCCGTGCGGCGGCTCCGGGTGCTGCGGCGGGTCGTGGTAGTCGCGGCCGGGCCCTGGTCGGCACCGGCGGTCGTACGGCGAGTCGTCACAGGCCTGCTCCGGCGGATGGGCACCCGGCCACCCGCGGTCCGCCTCCTCCGGATGCCCGGCTGACACGGGGTCGGATGCGGGCCCCGTGTGCGAGGTCGCAGGCCGGGCGGGCCGGCTGGCTCGGGACAACCCCGCGCCATGCCTAGACGCTAGCTCCCCGCACCCGTCCCGGCTAGTGGTCGCTCATGAACGGCCGCGGGCGGGCGCGGCTGAGTTCCGCGACCCGCGCGGAGCCCACGCGATGAACCGGCCGGGATGCATGCCCCCTGCGCGCATCCCGGCCGGTGGGACCACCGCCACCGGTCTGACGTGGCCCCGGCGGCGCCACCCGGAAGGGCGTACGCGCCGCGCCTGTGGACGGGCCGGAGCCCGTCGACCGGTTCAGCCGGTCCGTCGGACGAGGGTGCCGGTCGGGTGCCGCCCGGTGACCGAGGCGGCCGGCTCCCCGAAGGACGACCCGGTGTACGTGGTGCCCGGGCGGACTGTCGGGCCCTTCTCGATCTCCCCCGGCGACCCCTCGGCACGCAGCGCCGGTGTCGGCGCACCCGTTCCGCGTGGCTGAAGCGGATTCACCGTGGCCGAGACCCGCGCCGGGGGCGACGAGGGTGTGGCGACGGAGAGGGCGGAGGCGATGGCCGCCTGAGCCTCCCGACGACGCCGGTTCCATGCCCCGCGGTCCCCGTCGAAGTAGCCCTGCCGGTAGCCGAAGCGGTAACCGATCCGGTAACTGAGCTGCCCGTGCAGCCGCCCGGCGGCGTAGCTCGTCGCGGCGAGCACGAGCACCAGGAAGATCGCCAGGAACGGGCTCATCCGGCGGCCCCGGTGCGCCGCGCGGCCCTCATCGTTCCTCCGGTTCGACAGTGGTGGGGTCGGCGACCAGGAGTCGGTCGAGGTCGTCGGTGCCGATTTCCTCCACCAGTTCCACACTGATCCGACAGCCGTCCATGACCACCTCGGCCATCGAGGAGCGGCGGATCTCACCGCCGGCGTCGTACACCCGGACACTCAGTTCGGGGCAGCCGAGATGGGTCCGCCAGGCGTTCCACTCGGCCCGGTCACCGACACTGAGCGACAGGTAGCGGCAGCCCCGGGCGAGGTAGAGGCGCCACGGCGCACTGAGCCCCGCGGCGACCCCTTCGGCCACCAGACCGAACGCCTGGGCACGGGTTGCGAGTTCGGTCACCGCGTCCCCCTCGCACCGGGCGCGTGACGCAGGTGAGCACTGATCGTCTCATGCACGTGACACACCGTAGGTTGTCCCATGAACGTGACAGTATCAGCTTTTCGTTCGTTTGCCTCCGCACCTACGTACATCTATCCTGCCCAGGTGACACCCCTCAGAAAGAGTGCCGGACCCCCATCCGGCCCCACCTCAACGACGTCACGCAAGCGTGACAGACGCGTGGCAGGCGCCGTCACCCAGGCTCAACGGTCGTACGGTCACGAGGTGACCGAGACGGCCAACGCCAGGAAGATCGCCTTCGCCACCTTCGTCCGGCGCGCGCTCGACGAGGCCCGCGCGACCCGGGCGTGGAGCGGCACCGAGGTCTCCCGGCGCACCGGCGTCTCGCGCCAGACCATCAACCGGTGGGTACGCGGCGACTGGGCCAGCGACCCGGAGGCCGAGCGGGTGGTGGCGTTCTGCGAGGGTCTCGGGCTCGACCCCGTCGTGGCCTTCGCGGCGTTGGGCTGGGACCGGACGACCTCCCGCCGAACCGCACCGTCACCACCACCGATGGATCCCGACGTCGAGGCACTGCTGCGCCGACTGGTCGATCCCGGTGTCTCGGATGCGGAGAAGTTCCACATCCGAGAAACCATTCGTTACCTCGCATATCGCCCGACGTTGCCGCTCGATGTCCGAAACCGAGGAGACGCAGCCAGCTAGTTCTCAGATGGCGAAAGAACGGCAGGTCAGCCTCATTCGTTTCGCTACGGGGCGGGATCGGGCGCGCTAGCGTCCGTATTCGTACTGCTTGGGCTCGTCGTCGGCGGGGGGACGGGACAAGGCCGAACCCAGCCCTGCGGGACAGAAAGGGGTCTCTCCATGACCCTGAAATGGTTGGCTGTCGTGGTCGCGACGGTCTCGGTGACGCTGTGCATCACCGGCAACGCGGTGACCCTGACCCTGAACGGCGGGCAGCTTCCGCTGCTCGTCAACCTCTTCGCGCTCGCCACCGCCGGCACCGCGATCGTCCTGGCCGTGGTCGCCGAGCTGCACGACCGGCTCAACGACCGGCTCACCGCGCTCACCGAGTTCCTGGTCGAGCGGCTGCGGGAGATCGAGGCGCACACCGGCGACCGGAACTCCGGTTTCGTGGAGGGCTACCTGCTCAGCCACGGCCAGGAGGCGGCGGTGGTGCCGTTCGGACGCCGGGGACGTGGAGCCGCCGAACGCTGAATCACACCTGCCGCCCACACCGGATTCACGTCAGGAATGACCGGTCGAACCCGGGGTACGCTTTCGCGCGTGCCGCCGTTGAATCTGGGCAACCAGCAGCCGAAGACCCCGCTGAACGCCGACCAGGCCTGGCGGGCAACCGCCGACCGGGCGGCCGAGACCGTCCTCTTCTTCGACTTCGACGGCACCCTCGCGCCGGTCGACGACGATCCGACGCAGGTGCAGCCCGCACCGAAGGTGCTGGCCGCCATCGAGACCCTCGCGCCGGTCGTGCGGCGCATCGCGATCGTCTCGGCCCGACCGGTGGAGTTCCTGCGCGAACACTTCGGCGGGCTCACCGGGGTCGACCTGTACGGCCTCTACGGCCTGGAACACAGCCACTCCGGCGGCGACACGGTCACCGAACCGGCCGCACTGCCGTGGGTGCCCACGATGGCTGAACTCGCCGAACTCGGCCGCGCCGAACTGCCGCCGGGCACCCTTGTGGAGTACAAGCGGCTGTCCGTGGCCCTGCACTGGCGAACCGCGCCGCAACTCGCCGCCACCGTCGAGCAGTGGGGCCGGGATCAGGCGGAGCGCCTCGGCCTGCGGGTGCAGATCGGACGGATGGTCCTGGAGATCAAGCCACCGGTCGACCGGGACAAGGGCATGGTGATCGCCGAGCTGGTGCAGGGCGTACGCGCGGCCTGGTATTTCGGCGACGACGTCTCCGACATCAAGGCCTTCGCCGCGCTGCGCGCCCGCGCCGCCGCCGACCCCGACTTCCTCGGCGTCTGCGTCGCCGTCGCCAACCCGGAGACCGGCGACGAGGTGGCCGAAGCCGCAGACCTCACCATCGACTCCCCGGCCGCCCTGGGTGACTTTCTCACCGAGGCGACCCACCGGCTCGCCTGAGCCGGACGGTGCCGCTGCGGCGTCTCAGACTCCGTAGCGGCGCTGGCGGGTGGCGTACGAACGCAGCGCGCGGAGAAAGTCGACGCGACGGAAGTCGGGCCAGTTCAGCTCGCAGAAGTAGAACTCCGAGTGCGCCGACTGCCAGAGCATGAAGCCGGAGAGGCGCTGCTCACCGCTGGTCCGGATGATCAGATCCGGATCCGGCAGACCCCGGGTGTACAGGTGCTCGGAGATGTCGTCGACGTCGAGCGAGCCGGCCAGATCCTCCAGCGTGCCGCCGTTCGCCGCGTGTTCCAGCAGCAACGAGCGCACCGCGTCGGCGATCTCCCGCCGCCCGCCGTACCCGACGGCGATGTTGACCTGAGCGCTGCCGACGCGTTCCCGGGTCCGCTCCTCGGCAGCCTTGAGCGCCGTCGCGAGGCGCGTCGGCAGCACGTCGAGCGCACCGACCATCCGCAGCCGCCAGGGGTTGCCCTCCTCGGCCAGCTCGGTGGTGAGGTCCTCGATGATCTGCAGCAGCGGATCCAGCTCGGCCGACGGGCGGGACAGGTTGTCGGTGGAGAGCAGCCACAGGGTCACGTGTCCCACGCCTGCGGCGTCACACCAACGCAGCAGCTCCTTTATCCGCTCGGCACCCATCCGGTGCCCGTCGTTCGGATCGACGAAGCCCATCTCCCGGGCCCATCTGCGGTTGCCGTCACACATCACACCCACGTGGCGGGGCACCGGCCGACCCGCGAGCTTGGCCGTGAGCCGCCGCTCGTAGACGGAGTAGAGAAGTTTCCGCAGACTCATCACTAAGCAGGGTAGCGAGCCGCCGTACGGATCAGTGTGCCGGTGGCCGATGCCGCACCGACAGGCCGAGGGCGATCAGACCGAGCGTCCGGCCGTCCAGCAGCCCGTCGCCCAGCCCCAGCTCGGTCACCCTGCCGAAGACCCGCGCGTCCCGACCGGCCGCCCGCACCGCCGCGTCCACCACCCGGCGTCGCCGGGCCAGCCAGGCCGCCGCCGAGCTGTGCCGCAGATGGGTGCCGAGCCGGTGCCGCAGGACGGCCGCGTACCGCCGCGCGGCCTGCTCGGGAGCCCCGACGGCGGCGTGTCCGGCCAGCGCGCCGGAGCGTAACGCGTAGAAGATCCCCTCGCCGGTCAGCGGGTTGATCAGCGAGAACGCGTCGCCGGCGAGAAGCACCCGGCCCCGCCCCGGCGCCGGGCGGAACGTGGACAGCGGCAGATGATGGGCGCGCAGCGAGCCGACCGCCGCCGGGTCGGTGCCCGGCAGCAGCGCGGCGAGCCGGTCGAGCAGGTGCGCGCGGGTCAGCGACTCGCCCCGCAGCACCTCCCCGTACCCGACGTTCGCCCGGCCGTCACCGATCGGGAACGACCAGGCGTACGCCGGCCAGCGGGCGGCCGAGGTGACGATGAGCTGCGCGGGCGGACCGGGCGGCGCGGGCGCGTACCCCCGGATGGCCAGCGCCAGGTGACGGTCCGGATTCGTCGGCTCGCCGAGCGCCCGGCGCACGACGGACCCGGCGCCGTCGGCACCCACCACGACCCCGGCGGAGATCTCCCCGTCCAACACGACCCGGTCGGCGCGCACCTCGACCCGGCGCACCGCCCGCCGGCTCAGCGGCACGCCGCCCCGGACCGCCGCCGCCACCAGCCGGGCGTCGAACACCTGCCGCGGCACGGTGTACGCGGGCCGGGGCAACGCCCGCGCCACGGCACCGCCGTCCGGCGCCACCAGCCGCAGGGCCGGCACCGGCGCGAAGCCGGCCACCGCGTCGGGCACACCCAGTTCGGCGAGTACGTCGAGCGCGTGCGCGGCGATCCCGTCTCCGCAGGCCTTGTCCCGGGGAAACTCGGCCCGGTCCAACAGCAGGACCTCGGCGCCCGCCCGGCGGGCCGCCAGCGCGGCAGCCGCCCCCGCCGGCCCCGCCCCGACCACCACCACGTCGAACTCGTCGCGCACAGTCCCTCCCCGCCGCTCAGCATCCCGCCGCTTCTCCGCCCCGCTGCCCCGCTGCGTCCCTGTCCCGCTGTCCCCCTGCCCCGCTGATCCGCCTCGACTCCGCGGCACTCTCCGCTCTGCCGCCTTTGCTCTGCTTCAACCCGCGCACTGCGATCGTCCCGGATCCAGCGCGCCCGTTGAAGCAGAGCAAGGGGGTCCGGCACCGAATTGTCGACCAGCCCCACGTCAAGATCCGGACAAACTCGCCGCCAGGGGAACAGGGAGCAGCAACATCAGCGATGTTGTCCCCTCACGGGCCTCCGAGACTGCAAGGTCGGGGAAGTTGCTGTCTCAAGGCGTCCGGGGGGTCAGGTCAGGGCGGGGTGGGGGTCAGGGCGGGGTGGGTGGCGCGGTGGATGCCGTAGACGGTGAGGGCGGCGGCGACGACCAGCGGCGCGCCGTCGCGGATCAGGCCGTCGACGCCGAGCAGCCACCAGCACAGCGGAAGGTCGACGGCGAGCACGGCGACCGTGACGACGACCAAGAGGGTGCCCGCCCAGCGTCGACCACGCAGCAGGAACGCCGTGCAGAACAGCACCAGATAGCTGGTCGCGACACCGGCTCCCAGCCAGAGCAGCACGGCGGGCACGGCGAGCAGTTGGCCGTCCAGGATCGCGGCGGTGGCGACCAGGGCCGGCACCAGCATCAGCGGGCTGTAGGTGAACGCCGCCACCCGGGCGGTCAGCAGCCAGGCGCTCGCCTCCGGCCGGCGCGGTGGCGTTTCCCGCCAGGAGATGCCGGTGCGGTCGATCACCAGTCGGGGCCGGTGCCGCACCAGGTGCTCGGCGAGCGCCGGCGACCGGTACAGCAGCCAGACCACTGTGGCGCAGAGCGTGGTGAGCAGAGCGAAGCCGAGCAGGCCGGGCAGCGGTGGCACGCCCTGGCGGGGCACGATCAGCCGGCCGACCGCGAAGACCGTGGTGACGGCGAGGATCAGGCCGAACGGGCGGGCCACCGTCCGGCCGCGCCGCACGTGCCCGATGAGCAGCAGGAAGCCGAACGAGCGCAGCATCGCCCAGCCGGTGCGTACGGCGAGCCCGAAGCCCTGCTCCGGCGCGTACCACCAGTTGAGCACCTCGACCACGACGGTGGCCGCGGCCGTCACGGCCAGCAGTGCGGTCAGGGCCCGGACGGCGGACGGCCGCCGGACCTGGGTCTCGGCGGCCGTCCTCATGGGATCCGATGATGCCCGGATCCGGCGTCGATCACACCCCTCGCTGCGGTTGCTCCGCGTCGAGTCGAGCCCGCAGTGCGTCCAGCTCGGCCCAGAGGACACCGGGCAGCTTGTCGCCGAACTTCTCGAACCACTCGGTGACCAGCGGCAGCTCGTCGCGCCACTCGTCCGGGTCCACCTTCAGCGCGATCCGGACGTCCTCCGGCGTCATGTCCAGACCCTCGACGTCCAGGGAGTCCAGGGTCGGCACCATCCCGATCGGGGTCTCCACGGCGTCCGCCCGGCCCTCGATCCGCTCGACGATCCACTTGAGGACCCGCGAGTTCTCGCCGAAGCCCGGCCAGAGGAACCCGCCCTCCGGGTCCTTACGGAACCAGTTGACGTAGTAGACCTTGGGCAGCTTCGACTCGTCGCCGTCGGTGCCCTTGCCCATCTCGATCCAGTGCCGGAAGTAGTCGCCACCGTGGTAGCCGATGAACGGCAGCATCGCCATCGGGTCGCGACGGACCACACCGACCGCACCGGAGGCGGCGGCGGTGGTCTCCGAGGAGAGCGTGGCGCCCATGTAGACGCCGTGCACCCAGTCCCGGGCCTCGGTGACCAGCGGCACGGTGTCGCGACGGCGGCCACCGAACAGGATCGCGTCGATCGGTACGCCGTTGGGGTCGTAGTAGTCCTCGGCCAGGATCGGACACTGGGTGATCGGGGTGCAGAACCGGCTGTTCGCGTGCGAGGAGAGGTTCTCGCTCTCCGGCGTCCAGTCGTTGCCCTTCCAGTCGATCAGGTGGGCCGGCGGTTCACCCATGCCTTCCCACCAGATGTCACCGTCATCGGTGAGGGCGACGTTCGTGAAGATGGAGTTGCCCCGGTCCAACGTCCGCATGGCGTTGGCGTTGGTCTTCCAGTCGGTGCCCGGTGCGACGCCGAACAGGCCGTACTCCGGGTTGATCGCGTAGAGCCGGCCGTCCGGGCCGAAGCGCATCCAGGCGATGTCGTCACCGATCGTCTCGACCTTCCAACCGGGGATGGTCGGCTCCAGCATGGCCAGGTTGGTCTTGCCGCAGGCCGACGGGAACGCACCGGCGATGTGGTAGACCCGACCCTCCGGCGAGGTGATCTTCAGGATCAGCATGTGCTCGGCGAGCCAGCCCTCGTCCCGGCCCATCACACTCGCGATACGCAGCGAGTAGCACTTCTTGCCGAGCAGCGAGTTGCCGCCGTACCCGGAGCCGAAGGACCAGATCTCGCGGGTCTCCGGGAAGTGGGAGATGTACTTGGTGTCGTTGCACGGCCAGGCCACGTCCTGCTGACCGGGGGCCAGCGGTGCGCCGATCGAGTGCAGGGCGTGCACGAAGTCGGCGTCGTCGCCCATGGCCTGCAGGACGGCGGCGCCCATCCGGGTCATGATCCGCATCGAGGCAACCACGTACGGGCTGTCGGTGATCTCGACGCCGAACATCGGGTTCTCGGCCTCGACCGGACCCATGCAGAACGGGATGACGTACATCGTCCGGCCGCGCATCGAGCCGCGGTAGAGCTCGGTCATGGTCCGCTTCATCTCGGCCGGCGCCATCCAGTTGTTGGTGGGTCCGGCGTCCGCTTCGTCCACGGAACAGATGAAGGTGCGCTCCTCGACCCGGGCGACGTCCGTCGGGTCGGTGCGCGCGTAGAAGGAGTTGGGCTTCTTGTCGGGGTTCAGCCGGATGAGCGTGCCGGCTTCGACCAGCTCATCGGTGAGGCGACGCCATTCCTGGTCGGACCCGTCCACCCAGACGACCTGGTCAGGGGTGGTCAGTTCAGCGACCTCACGGACCCAGGCGAGGAGTTTCGGGTGGGACGTAGGGGCCTGATCGATACCCCGAACGGTGGCCGGAGCAACCATGACACATCTCCTTGTGGTCGACGCTGACCGGTCTATGGAGTGCACGAGTCTCGGCGCCGCGATGCGCGTCGCCTTCGTGGAAACCTGGGATTGGCCTCAGCGTAAACCGAGGGACCTCTCCAGTCAGTGGGACTGGTTGTGAAGAACTGCACAAGGTGCGGTCACGCTGCGGCATCACGAGCCTTTACCCGCTTTCACGCGCAGTTTCACGCAAATCCTTCGGTGGACCTCCTGCTGGCGGCACCCACACCGGCGCTTTCCGACCGGGAGCGCCGAAGCGGCGAACAACACCCGATCGCACGGATCCGGTTACGCTCCGTTCGTGTCCGTCCGTGCCGCGGCACCGGTGCACCCCGGTGCCGGTTGCTACCCGCTCCCGGGGTCGCCAACCGGTACGCTCGCACGGTGGCCGCCACGATGACCGGGGAGCCAGGCTCCCGGCAGACCCGCCCGGGTCTGGTTCACTCCCTGATCGACCGTTTCGGTCACCTCGTCCGGGAGATGAGCAAGTTCGCGACCGTCGGCGGGATCGCCTTCCTCATCGACTTCGCACTGTTCAACTACATGATCGGCCCGCAGGGCGTGGAGCAGATCACCGCCAAGACGATCGCGACGGTCATCGCCGCGACCTTCGCCTTCCTGGGCAACCGGTTCTGGACCTGGCGGCACCGTAAGCGCTCCCACCCGGCCCGGGAGTACGCGCTGTTCTTCTTCTTCAACGCGGTGGGCCTGGGCATCGCGGTGGCCTGCCTCGCGATCAGCCACTACGGGCTCGGCAGCATCTGGCCGTCCGTCTTCCAGACCCGGCTGGCCGACAACGTCGCCAGCTTCGTCGTGGGCACCGGGTTCGGCACGCTGTTCCGATTCTGGTCGTACCGACGGTTCGTCTTCGTCGAAGCGGGAACGCCACCCGTCGCGGAAGCGAACCAGGACCGCCGGGCGTGACCTGCCGCCCACTCGTTCGGTCGGAGCCAGCCGACCCCGACCCACTGCCCTAAGGTGTTGCGCATGCCTCTCGTCCGTCTGCTGCCTGAGCGCTGGCAGAAGTTCATCCACGAGGCACTCAAATTCGGCCTGGTCGGTGGCATCAACACGGTCATCAATTACGCCGTGTTCAATGCACTCGCACTCACTGTCTTCGTCGACGGTCAACTGAAGGCGACCGTCGTCGCCACCATCGTGGCCACCATCACGTCGTATCTGATGAATCGGCACTGGACGTACCGTGATCGTCCGAAATCTGCGATGCAGCGGGAATACGCCCTGTTCTTCCTTTTCAACGGAGCTGGGCTGCTGATCGAACTCGGCGTGCTCGCCGCCGCCAAGTACGGACTGGGCGTGACCGGGCTGCTGGCGCTGAACATCGCGAAGACCGGCGGCGTGGTGCTCGCGACGCTGTTCCGCTTCTGGTCGTACCGGACGTTCGTCTTCCAGCCCGCCGCGCCGGCCGAGGCGACGCAGCGGTGGCACGGCCTGCCCCGCGACGAGTGGGACACCATGGCCGGAATGGACCCGGTGGCCGAGCTCGCCGAGTCCGTGACGGAGCTGGAGGAGGAGCAGCCGCCCGCCGCCCGGCCCGGCGTGACCCCCCGGCCACTCCAGCCGAGGTCCGCGTCGCTGCCCGACGAGGCCCGGCTGACGGCGGAGTTGGACGCCGAACTGGAGGCCGAGTTGGCCGCCCAGTTGCAGCCCGCCCCGGCCCCCCGTCGCCCTCGCCGTCGCTGACCGGTCGCTGCGGCCTGGCGGTCGCGCCGGATCCGGGTCGACTGGGCTACGCCCCGGCGGCCGTGTCGCGCTCGCCGAGAATCTCCCGCAGTTCGCCGTCACCGAGCGAGTGCCGGTCGTCGAACGCCTCCACGAGTTCGTACAGCTTCGTCTGGACCCGGTCGACCCTCGGCACATCGTGCAGCACGGACTGTCCGCGCTCACCGGCCGACTCGATGGTCAGGGTCCCGTAACCCAGCAACCGGCCGGCGAACTGCTGACTCATCGAGTGGTCGTTGACCCGGCTGAGCGGAATGTCCCGGCGATCACGGGAGAAGACGCCGTGCTGAAGCACGACCCGTTCGCTGGTGAAGAGGTAGTGGGTGCTGCGCCAGGAGACGTACGGCCACACCGCCAGCACCAGCACGGCCAGCAGGGCCAGCCCGCCGATCACCGCGAGCGCCACGGCACCGCCCCCGCCCGAGGGCAGGAACAGCACGCCGACCACCACCGCCGCGACGGCGAGCACCAGCACCGCCACCGGCCGGATCAGCGCCTTCCAGTGCGGATGCAGGTGCAGCACGACCTGCTCATCCTCACTCAGCACGTCCTCGGGAAACGCCACGAAACCCTCCTCGCCGAAACCGACGCCCAGACCGTAACCCCCACCCCCACCGCCCCACATCCGCCACGCGGCTCGTTACGCCGCGCCCACTCTGGTTCCCGCGATCTTGCACTTGTCGTCGCCGCAATGTCCCTTTTTCGCCTCTTTGTCCCGACAGAAACTGCAAGATCGCGGGCGGCACGGGTGGGGAGGGGCTCAGCGGAGGTGGTGGAGGTCGGCGGCGGCCAGGGGGCGCGTGCCGGTGGGGGTGGTGAGGAGGAGTTGGCCGTCGGGGTCGACTCCGGTGGCGGTGCCGGTCAGGGTGGTGCCGTCGGGGAGCAGTGCCCGGACCTCGCGGCCGATCGTGCCGCACGCCGCCAGGTACGCCTCGCGCAGACCGCTGGCCGCCGCGTCGCCGCCGGCCGCGCGCCACCGGGCGTACCAGTCGGCGACCGAGCGGAGCAGGGCCCGCAGCAGCGGATCCCGGTCGGTGGCCGACGCGCCGGCCAGTTGCAGCGAGGTGGCCGGCAGACCGGTCGGATGCTCCGGCAGCTCGTCGGCGCGCAGCGTCACGTTCAGCCCGATACCGACAACGACCGCCGGCGGGTCACTCAGCCCCGGCCCGGGCACCCCCTCGGCGAGAATCCCGGCGCACTTGGCACCCCCGATGAGCAGGTCGTTCGGCCACTTCAGGGTGGCGTCCAACTCGGCCAGCAGCGTCACCGACTCGACCAGCGCCACACCGGCCAGCAGCGGCAGCCACCCGTACCCCGAAGGTGGTGCCGGCGACCAGCCGCGGGCCGGCACGGCCTCGCCGGGCCGCAGCAGCACGCTGGTGGCGATGCCGGCGCGCGGCGGCGACTGCCAGACCCGCCCGCGCCTGCCCCGGCCGGCGGTCTGCCGCTCGGCCACCACGACCAGGCCCTCCGGCTCCCCCGCCCGGGCCGCCTCGGCGACGTCGGCGTTGGTGGACCCGGTCTCCGTCCGCAGTTCCAGCCGGGACCACGGACCGTACGGCGCGATCAGCGCCCGACGCAGCCGGGCCGCCGACAGCGGCGGACGATCCAGATCGGTGTACGGAGAACCCGGCACGCCATCAGCCTACGGGTTGGCCGGTGAGGCGAAGTGCACAGCGGCGGCGACCTGAACCATCGTTATATTCCCAGGGTGACTACCGAGACCGGGACCAACATCCACAGCACCGCGGGCAAGCTGGCGGACCTGGCACGACGGGTCGACGAGGCGGTGCACGCCGGGTCGGCCCGCGCCGTGGAGAAGCAGCACGCACGCGGCAAGAAGACCGCCCGGGAGCGCATCGAGATGCTGCTCGACGAGGGGTCGTTCGTCGAGCTGGACGAGTTCGCCCGGCACCGGTCCACCAACTTCGGGCTGGACCGGACCCGCCCGTACGGCGACGGTGTGATCACCGGCTACGGCACCGTCGACGGTCGGCAGGTCTGCGTGTTCGCCCAGGACTTCACGGTCTTCGGTGGCTCCCTCGGCGAGGTTTTCGGCGAGAAGATGGTCAAGGTGATGGACCTGGCCATGAAGATCGGCTGCCCGGTCGTCGGCATCAACGACTCCGGTGGCGCCCGGATCCAGGAGGGCGTGGCCTCGCTCGGCCTCTACGGCGAGATCTTCTTCCGCAACGTCCGCGCCAGCGGTGTCATCCCACAGATCTCGCTCATCATGGGCCCGTGCGCCGGTGGCGCGGTCTACTCCCCCGCGGTCACCGACTTCACCGTGATGGTCGACCAGACCTCGCACATGTTCATCACCGGTCCGGATGTCATCAAGACCGTCACCGGCGAGGACGTCGGCATGGAGGAGCTGGGCGGCGCCCGCACCCACAACAGCCGCAGCGGCAACGCGCACTACCTCGCCACCGACGAGGCCGACGCGATCGACTACGTCAAGGCGCTGCTGTCCCACCTGCCCTCGAACAACCTGGACGAGCCGCCGGTCTTCGACGCACCGGCCGACCTGGAGATCAGCGACGCGGACCGGGAACTGGACACGCTGATCCCCGACTCGGCCAACCAGCCGTACGACATGCACCGGGTCATCGAGCACGTCCTCGACGACGGGGAGTTCCTCGAGGTCCAGCCGCTCTACGCACAGAACATGGTGGTCGGCTTCGGTCGGGTCGAGGGCCGGCCCGTCGGTGTGGTGGCCAACCAGCCGATGCACTTCGCCGGCACGCTGGACATCGCGGCCAGCGAGAAGGCGGCCCGCTTCGTCCGTACCTGCGACGCCTTCAACATCCCGGTGCTCACCTTCGTCGACGTGCCCGGGTTCCTGCCCGGCACCGGACAGGAGTGGGACGGCATCATCCGCCGGGGCGCGAAGCTCATCTACGCGTACGCCGAGGCCACCGTGCCGAAGGTCACCGTCATCACCCGTAAGGCGTACGGCGGCGCGTACGACGTGATGGGCTCCAAGCACCTGGGGGCCGATCTCAACTTCGCCTGGCCCACCGCCCAGATCGCGGTGATGGGCGCGCAGGGCGCGGTGAACATCCTCTACCGGCAGGAACTGGCCGCCGCCGAGGACCCGGCCGCGGTCCGCGCCGAGCGGATCGCCGAGTACGAGGACACCCTGGCCAACCCGTACGTGGCCGCCGAGCGCGGGTACGTCGACGCGGTGATCCCGCCGCACGAGACCCGTACCCAGATCGTCCGGGCGCTGCGGGTGCTGCGTACCAAGCGGGAGACGCTGCCGCCCAAGAAGCACGGCAACATCCCGCTGTAGCTGTCCCGAGCGTGCCCCTCCCGAGCGTCGGCTCGCCGGGAGGGGTCCGTCAGCACGGTGGGTTGGCAGCGACGCAGAGCCGGTCGGCTGCCACGGTGGCCAGCCGGCGCAGCTCTCGTTCCGTACCGTCCCGGCCCAGGCCCATCACCGTGACCAGGTCGCCGACCCGCACCACGGCGGTCCTGTCGAGCTGGCCCGGCTTCCGGCTCTCGCCGGTCTCCAGATTTCGTATCTCCGTGACGCTGTGCTGGATCACCATCGACTGATCGCCGACGAAGTCGCGGGCCGTCACCTCCCACCGGTGATCGGCCTCGGCCGCGACGACCTGCTCATCCCAGAGCATGCTCCCGCTGGACCGCCAGTTCGCACACGGGGCGAGCAACGCATCGATCCGAGTGAAGATGCGGTCGACCACCTGCGGAGCGAGCCGGTAGACGGCCTGACTGAACACCTCCTCGGCGGGGAGACGTTCGGCAGGTGCCCGCAGCAGCGTCTGTGAGCGTGAGTAACGCGACGTTTCCCAGTAGGCGCTGCGACCCTGCTCCTGGTGACAGGCGAGCAACACGTGATCGATCTGCACCGGTTCACCCAGGCCGGACTGGCCGAGCGGAGGGCCGGTCTCGACGGGAAGGTCGCCCGGTTGCACCATGGCGTCCCGGGGGATCTCCGCGGACGGGACCGACGTGGTCGGCGCGGCCAGCGGCACCGCCGGTGGTGGTTCGGCGAGATCCCTCGTGACGACGACGGAGGCGGCGGCCACCATCAGCACGGCGACGGCCGATCCCACCACCGCTCGCCTGCGACGGCGGGTACCCCGCTCACGCAGTTCCGCCGGCTCGGCCCAGCGGACCTCCCGCAGGTCCTGATGCATCCGCTCAAGAAACCTCATCTCGTCAGGCACCGTGAGCCTCCTCAAGATCAGAGACGGCGAGCAGCCCGGCGAGCGCGGCGCGCCCACGGGAAAGTCGGGCCTTGACCGTGCCGACGGGAGCCGCGGTCTGCCGCGCCACCTCCGCGACCGGCAGTCCGGCGAGGTAGTACAGCGCGATCGCGACGCGTTGTTCCTCGGGGAGCTGACGCAGGGCGGCGACCACCTCGACGGTGTCGGTGGTGGGTCCTGGCACGCTGTCGACCGCGCCGTGCCGAAGGTAGGCCCGGGCCCGGCTGCGCAGGCTGCGCCAGCGGCTGACCGCGATCCGGGCCGCCACCACGCGTACCCACGCCTCCGGATCGTCGTAGCCGCCCACCGTGGACCAGCGCTGCCAGGCCCGGATGAACGCCTCCTGCACGGCATCCTGCGCCTCGGTGAGGTCGCCGGTCAGCACGTAGACGTACCCGAGCAGCCGCTGCCGGCTGCCCCGGTAGAACTCGTCGAACCCCTCGACGTCGGCCACCCGCACCTCCCCGTACCTGACAGAGCACACGCACCGGGGGGCGGTGCGGGTTGCCGGCCGGGCACCGAAATCAGGTGAGGCCGGCCTCGGCGAGCAGTGGGCCGGCCAGCAGCAGGCCGCCGGCCGCCAGCACGGCGAGGTTGACCAGGCCGAAGAGGACCACCCAGAAGAACGCCGGCAGCGGGGTGATCCCGGCCAGCTGGTCGGCGTCGGAGGCCGGCATGCCGCGCCGCGCACGCATCCGCTGCAACTCCACCACCGGGCGTACGCCGCCGAGCAGCAGGAACCACACCCCGGTCCACGCGAAGGCGGCCTGGACCTGCGGGCTGGCGTACCAGGAGACCGCGAGCACCGCACCCCCGACGATCACCAGAGTCAGCGCGCCGTAGAGGTTGCGGATCATCACCAGCATGGCGAACAGCAGGAGCACCGCGATCCACAGCAGCAGGGTGATCCGGTTACCGGCGAGCAGCCACGCCCCACCCAGGCCCACCAGAGGCGGGGCCAGGTAGCCGGCGAGCAGGGTGAGCACCATTCCCGGGCCGGTCGGGCGGCCGGCGGACAGCGTCAGGCCCGAGGTGTCCGAGTGCAGCCGGATGCCCTGCAGCTTGCGTCCGGTGAGTACGGCGACCAGCGCATGACCGCCCTCGTGGGCGATGGTGATCGCGTTACGGGCGACCCGCCACGGCAGTCGGGTGGCGACGACGAGCAGCGCGACCAGCCCGGTGAGCACCACCAGCAGCGGCGGCGGATCGGGCTGCGCGCCGAAGAGGCGTTCCCAGAAGTCGGCCATGCCCTCGATCGACACCATGACGCGGCAGCCTACCGCGCACGTTCCGCCGCCAGCGCCGAGCCAGGTGAGCGTTCCGGTGTCGGTCCCGGGTCAACCGGTCGTATCGTGTGAGACTGCCCGGGTGGCGATCGGATCGGGAGGTGAACGCCGGTGAGCGCGGCCCCCCTGGAACCCCACGTCGGCCTCTGGACGGAGGACGAATACTTCGGCACGGGTGAGACCAATGCCCGGTTCGAGCTGCTCGACGGAAGCCTGATCGTGAGCCCTGCCCCGAGCAAGCGGCATCAACTGGTGTCTCGATGGCTGGCCAACAGCCTCGACGCGGCGGCTGCTCCGCTCGGCCTCAACGTCTTCGAGGCGGTCAATCTTCGGCTCGGGCCGAACCGAATCGCCATTCCGGACGTCGTGGTGGCCGATACCGACGACGAGGGCAGCGTGGTCGAAGCCGCCGAGGTGGCGCTCGTCGGAGAGATCGTGTCGCCGGGTAACGCCGCCGCTGACCGAGTGCTCAAGATGCAGCTCCACGCGATCGCCCGGATCCCCTGGTACCTGCTGGTCGAGCAGGACGGCGAGACCCACGCGCTGCGGCTCTACCGGCTGGACGGCGGGCACTACGTCGAGGACCGGGTGGCCAAGGCCGGCGAGACGCTCACCCTCACCGACCCGTTCCGCTGGCAGCTTGACCCGGCCACGCTGCGTTGATCGCCAGGTGGAGCGCCACCACAACCGGTGCATCGAAAGTTGTCTTGATCCCTCTTGCCCTGACCAACGATCTCCTTCAAAGATGTCTGTCTATCGACAGTCGTCTCAGGAGGACGCCATGGGTCGGACCAGATCACTGCGTCGGCTGACCGCCGCCGCACTCGCCGTACTCGCCACCGCTGCCGCCGGGCTCGTCGCCACCGCGACCCCGGCCGCCGCCGCCACCGTGCCGGGCATCGACGTCTCGCGTTACCAGGGCACCATCAACTGGACGAGCGTCCGCAACTCCGGCATCCAGTTCGCCTTCATCAAGGCCACCGAGGGTACGAGCTACCGCGACCCGAACTTCAACACCAACTACGTGAACGCGTACTACGCGGGAGTGATCCGCGGCGCGTACCACTTCGCCCGGCCCAACATCTCCTCCGGCGCGGTCCAGGCGAACTTCCTGGCCTCCAACGGCGGTGCCTGGTCGGCCGACAGCCGCACCCTGCCGGCCGCGCTCGACCTGGAGGCGAACCCGTACAGCGGCGGCTACTGCTACGGCCTGAGCACCACCGGCATGCGCAACTGGGTGCAGGACTTCCTCAACACCTACCGGTCCCGCACCGGCCGGTACGCGGTCATCTACACCACCACCAGCTTCTGGAACCAGTGCACCGGTTCCTGGAGCGGGCCGTGGAACAACCACCCGCTGTGGGTGGCCCGCTGGTCGTCCTCGGTCGGGGCGCTGCCGGCCGGCGCCCCGTTCTGGAGCTTCTGGCAGTACACCGACTCCGGCAGCGTCCCCGGCATCAGCGGCGGCGTCGACCGCAACTACTGGAACGGCGACCGCAGCCGGCTGATCGCGCTGGCCAACAACACCTGACGTACGCCGCGACGGCGGGCCGACGTCCTTCGCTCGGAGCGGACGTCAGCCTGCCGTCGCGCCGGGTGTCACCGGGAAATCTCAGGCCCGCCGCCGCGCGGTCATCGCGACCGGCACACCCATTCCCGCGCTCCGGGACACACTGCCCCGGCGGGTGAGATGCCAGCCGGCGAACGCGGCTCCGGCGAGCGTCACCAGACTCAACAGGGTCGCCAGCACCGCGACTCCGACGGTGGCGACCAGCAGTACGACGTTGCCCAGCACCACGGCCGTCCACAGTGCCAGCCGGGGCCGGGCGTCCCTTGCTCGGTAACCCATCTCGGGCCTCCCTTCCGTCGTCGGAGATCAGATACCCCGAACGGCGAAGGGCCATGCCTGCCGATCAGTCCTGCCGGTCCGGCACGAACTCGCGGAAAATCATCTCGAAGTTCGCCAACTGCTCGTCCCAGTCACGGTCCGCGACCTCCCAGCGCAGCGCGAAGCCCCGGTTGCTGGCGGGGACGAAGGCCCGGTTGCGGACCCGGATGCGGGTGCCGTCGCGGGTTTCCCGCCAGTCCCAGTCGGCGCAGGTCCGCCACTTGCACTTGAACGAGGAGATGTCGATGTACTCGTACTCGCGGACCAGGTTCTTCCGGTTCGGCTCCTGCGATCGCCAGTCGGCTTCGGCGTCCCGCTTCGGCGTGTCGGTGCGGTCGATGAGCAGTTCCCGTACCCCGTCCGGCTCCCGGTAGATGACCGAAGTGCCGCTGGTGCTGCGTCGCCAGCCGTCGGGTATCGGCACCTTGAAGCCCACCGGGTCGGTCCGCAGCGTCCAGCCCTCCGGCAGACCACCGGCCGATTCCGAGGCGCTGGGCGACGCCGACGGGCTTGGCGAGGCGGACGGGCTGGCCGGCGGGTCGCTCGGCGGCGGGGCGGCCGGTTCTGATCTGGTCGGGGCCGGCGCGCTGCTGGTGCCGTTCGCGGCCGGCGGAGTTCCGCCGTCCTCGTCGCCACCGTTGAGCAGCGGCACCGCCACCACCACGCCGAGCAGCAGCAGCGCCACCACGGCACCGACGAGCACCGCACGCCGGGTCCGCTCCGAGCGGAACTGCCCGGCCTTGAAGACGTTGCCGCGGGTCGGGGCCGGGCTGACCGGGGCCGCCGGCATGACCGAGGTCGGCTGCGGCGTACGCAGGCTGCCGTCCCCCGCCGGCTGATCCAGCCGGGTGCGGCCGCCGACCGGCCGGTCACCGCTCGCCTCGTCCGGTGCGGCTTCGTCCGAGTGCGCCTCGCCGGCCGTCGCACCGTTGTTCGTCGCGTCCGGTGCCGTGTCGGCCCCGGCGCTCGTCGGATCCGCCGAGGCCGAGTCGGTCCGGTCGCCGGCGGTGGCGTCCGATCCGTCCTGCTCGTTGGTCGGCGCGGACTGCCCGTCGCCGGTGCCGTCCTCCGGCACCCCGACCGCGCCAGCGGCGACCGGAGCGGTACCACCCTCCGGCCCTCCGGCTGCCGCGGCGGCGGTCGACGCGGTGCCGGCACCGGCGGCCAGGGCGGTGTCCCGGTCGCCCGTCGGCGAGTCGGCCCGACGCTGCCGGTGCTCCGAGTCGTCCGGACCGGCGTCGGCCAGCCCCGCGTTCGAAGGGCTGCTCGGCGAGAGCTTGGCCGTCGGGTCGGCAGCGGCGGTGCCGTCCGGACCGGCGACCCGTGCCGTCGGAGTGGCATCGGCGCGGCCGTCCGGCCGGTCGACCTTCGCCGTCGGGTCGAGTTGGTCACCTGTCGGACGGTCCGCTGTGGAACCAGCGGCAGCCGCACCACCGGCCAGTAGCCCTGAGGTGGGTGGCGTACGAGGTGCGGGCGGTGTGACCGGGGTGGACGGCCGCTCGCCGGAGGGGCGTGGCGCCGGCACCAACGGCGGGCGTGGCTCCCGCGGTCCGTTCGGCCCGGGTCGGCGTACGCCGTCGAGCAGCGAGATGCCCCGGGCCCGGCGCCCAGCGGCCCGGCGCAGCATGCGCTCGGCCGACTCGGCGGTGATCCGCTCCTGTGGGTCCTTGCGCAGCAGCCCGGCGAGCACCTGCTTGAGCGGCCCGGCGTTGCGGGCCGGCGGCACCGGCTCGGTGGCCAGCGCGGCCAGGGTGCTGATCGCCGAGGGGCGCGCGAAGGGGGACCTGCCCTCGACAGCGGCGTACAGGGTCGCGCCGAGCGACCACAGGTCGGCCTCCGGGCCGAAGGTGCCGTCGCGGGCCCGCTCCGGCGCGATGTACGCGGGCGAGCCGAGCACCATGCCGGTCCGGGTGACGTTCGGGTCACCGGGGATCGTGGCCAGCCCGAAGTCCGTCAGCACCACCCGGCCGTCGGTGCCGAGCAACACGTTGCCGGGCTTGACGTCGCGGTGCATGATGCCGGCCTTGTGCGCGGCCTTCAGTGCGTTCAGCACGCCCAGACCGATCTCCACGGCACGCGCCGGCGACACCGGGCCGTCCTCGGCGATGGTGTCCTGCAACGACTTGGACGCCACGTACTCCATAACGATCCACGGATCGCCGTCGGTGCGGAGCACGTCGAAGATGCGTACCACGTTGATGTTGTTGAGCCGGGCGATGGCGCGTGCCTCGCGCAGCGACCGCTCGCGCATCTCGCGACGTTCGTCGCTGGTCAGGCCCGGCGGCGGGACCAGCTCCTTGATGGCGACGTCGCGGTGCAGCACCTCGTCGCGCGCCTTCCATACCCGACCCATGCCGCCCTGACCGAGCGGCGAGAGCAGCCGGTACCGGTCGGCGACGAGTTGGGGGGCAGCTTCTGACATCGCTGAGACGGTACCCGGCAGCGCAGACGGTCACACCGCCGGCACGCCACTGTGCGACGAAGGTCAGCCTCCGGTCCGCGTACCCTGAGGTCATGTCTGTCGAAGAGCCGTTGTTCCGGGTGGTGCGCGGCGTGCCGACCGCCGAGGAACTGGCCGCGTTGGTGGGCGTGATCGCCGTCCGGTCGCGCCCCACGGCCCGGCCCGCGCCGGCCCCGGCGTCGGTCTGGGCGCGCAGCGGCCGTCCGTCGGGCGCGGGGCTGACGCCCGGTGCCGGCAACTGGCGCACCTCCGGCCTGCCTCGCTGACCCCGTCTGGTTCCCGGCAGCCCGGTCGGGCGCGACCAGGGCTGCCGGAGGGAGCGTTCACCGTCTAACCTCACTCAGGGGAGCGAGCCCGTGACAGATTGGGAGGGCCGATGATCCCTGAGGAGGATCGACACGCGTCCTGGTTGGGCGGTTCCGGGGGCGTCGAGGCCGACATCCGGCAGCTACGCGACTTCGCCGAGCAGCTCCGCGCCGAGGTGGAGAGCAGTTACGCACCGCACCTGCGGTACATCGCCGACGACATGCTCACCACCGTGCCCAACCCGGCCGACGCGTTCGTCGAGCTGGTGCACTTCATGCGTACCCACTGGGAGACGCAGCAGGCGACCACCAACGCGGTCTGGGGCGTCGGTGACGCCACCGGCAACCTCGCGGCGGCCGCGAAGCTGGTGGCCGAGCAGTACGCCGACACGGACGCCTTCGCCGCCGCCCGCGTCGCCGACGTCCACCGAGCATTCGATGAGCGGCACACTGCGCCACCCGTCAGCGAGACGCTCGGGCAGCCCGGCCCGCCGCCACCATCGGCCGTGGCCTCGCCACCGCTGGTCGACCCGACCGGCACCGACAACACCGGCCCGGTGGTGGTGCCATGAGGGAACCGGGCGTCGGCCGCAGCGGCGGCCTGACCGAGTGGCATCTGATGAACGTGGCCGACATGTGGGCCTGCCTCCAGGGCCACCACACCGACAACCACTGGCGTCACGTCGCCGGCTGGCGAAAAATCGCCGAGCTGTCCGGCCAGCATCTCGGCCGACTGAGGACGTACCGCGAACGCCTGGCTCAGGCCTGGCCGCCCGAGACCAACGCGGCCTCCCACGCCTACCTCGTCAAGCTCGACGAGCTGATCGAACAGGTGCAGCGCACCCACGACGCCGCCGCCACAAACCAGACCGCGCTGTCGGCCGCGACCCAGGCCCTCAGCAGCAGCCGAGACAAGATCGAAAAAATCCACCAGGAGTACGCCGACAAACTGCAACAGAAGCGCTCCTGGGAACAAACCGCCGCCGACCCTAAAGCTGCCGCCGCCAGCCGAGCCATTCAGTCACCGGTCACCGACTCGGACCTGGAGCAGCTGAACATCCAGGCCCGCAACGTGATGTACGGCCTCAGCACCGAACTCCAACAGGCCCAAACCCAACTCCGCCACCCACCTACACAGGTGGTGCGCCTTGGGGACCGTTCCCACGAACTCGTGGATCCATATTCCACTGGGGAACCTGCTCCGGCAATTCCACCGGTTGTGCCGCTTTTGTCGCGCATAGAGACTGGATCAGGGAGGCAAGCAGGTCCCGCAACACAACCTCTGTCAGCGACTCCCCCTCCCGGCACCGGTCCGGTGCTCGGCAGCGCTCCGACAGTCCCGTCTCCAGCAACCTCGGATACCAGAGTACCGACTCCTGCACTACCGAACCAAGTCGCGCCGCCCACATTAGGAGTCGTGCCACCTCTTCTTGGGACACCTGGTCGCCGGATAGGTCCGAATAACCTTACCCCTCCGTACGAAATCAGCAGAAAGTCACACACGAGGCCAACCGCCGTCCACCCTCAGGGCTCACCTCATACTAATTTACCCCAGAATGGCATTATTGGCGGACTACCCGCCACCGGATCAACCCAACCAAGCTCCGGACATAATCAGCCGCGTCGCACAAGTCCGGTCGGCGGAGTAATAGGTGGTGGGGGTGCTGGCGTCGCCCCTACAGGCGGAGCCGGTTCTCGCCCTGGCAATCGCAGCTTCCCAGGGATGAATTACAGTTCCTTACCCGGCTTTCTGTCTGGCACCGTCGGGGAAAGCTCCACGACCGCGCACCGCGGCAGACGGGCTCTGGATATCAATGACCCACGCAAATGGGATCCGGACTACCCGTGGAAGACCAGCCAAGGCGTAGATCCGGTCTTACGTCCACCTGAAGATCCAGGTCCCATAGACCCCGGCCCAGCTATCGGCCTTACCACGTGACTGTCTACATTTCTCGGTACGTGGTAGCCATCCTAACGTCGGCGACCGTGGTTAGCGTGTTGCCGGTCGCTTTACCAAGCCCGGGAGCCACCCCGAAAGATGTCGTCCGGCAGGTGCGGGCTGACCAATGGCACCTTCCCTATCTTGAAGTGCCGGAGGTGCATCACCTTAGCCAAGGGGAAGGCGTGATCGTGGCGGTTCCTGATACAGGCGTCCATCCCCATCCCGATTTAGCAAGAAATCTGCTAACGGGGAAGAATCTCCTGCCCGGAAGCCGTGGTGACGGCCGCAAGGACCCGAACGGGCACGGAACGGCGATGGCCGGCATCATCGGCGCCCATGCTCAAGGGAGAGGAAGGGGAGTGTTAGGGATAGCGCCCAGAGCACAAGTACTCCCAATCATCTCCTCAACACACGATAACGTCGGAGATACCGAACGACTAGCTCTTGCAATCGAGTATGCGATTGGCGAAGGGGCGGATGTTATAAGCATCTCCGGCGGCGGCGGAACTAACCCGCGTCTAATTCGCGCATTACAGTCGGCCCAACTATCCGATGTGGTTGTTGTCGCAGCAGCGGGAAATATTTCAACCGACTCCACGGTAATTTATCCTGCAGCGCTCGACACCGTCATCGCGGTAAGCGGCATCGACCGAAGTGGAGAATTTTGGGTAGGTTCTGCCTATGGGCCGCAGGTAGACGTGAGCGCACCAGCAGTAGATATCTATAGCACCGGCCCCGATATGGGATATCGCCGAAGCACCGGCACATCGGGCGCCACCGCTATCGTTGCTGGAGCAGTAGCACTTATCCGGGCTAAGTATCCCTATCTGCCGGCTGACGAGGTGGCGCATCGGCTGACGGCGACTGCGATCGACAAGGGGCCGCCGGGGAGGGACGACCAGTACGGGTACGGAGTCATCGATCTTGTGGCGGCGCTGACGGCGGACGTACCGCCGAGGGGTTTCGGGTCGGTGCCGGCGGATGCGCCGGACACGGCCGGTCCTAGCACGGCGGCGGCTGGGCCGCCGGCTGACGATGGGCGGGCGGCGACTGTCCGCGGCCTGGTCACGCTGGGGGTGCTGGTGGCGGCGGGCGGCGTTTGGGCGCTGGTGGCCCGGCATCGACGCCGTTCCGATGATCCGCCACCTCGGGTCACTCGCTGACGCAGCGGCATCGCGCTTCCCCGAGGCTGCGGAAATCGCGTGGCGGGTCGCGGCTACGGGTGTCGTTCGTCTGCTACTTCACAGCGAGTGGGCGAGCGGTGCGCGGTGAGGCGTACGCGGGCAGGCGGTAACGTCGGCGGGGTGTCTGATGCCCTGCCGCTTCGCCTCGTGCTCGCGTCGGCGAGCCCAGCCCGTCGCAAGTCTCTCCAGGCTGCCGGCATCGAGCCGGACGTGCTGGTCAGTGGAGTCGACGAATCGCTCGTGGTGACCGAACGGGCGGAGGATCTCTGCCTCGAGTTGGCCCGGCTCAAGGCGCAGGCCGTGCTGGGTCGGCTGCGTCCCACCGACGACGAGCGCACCCTTGTGCTCGGCTGTGACTCGGTGCTCGCCTTCGACGGGGAGATCTTCGGCAAGCCCGACAACGAGGCCGACGCGACCCGACGGTGGGAGCGGATGCGTGGGCGTAGCGGGGTGCTGCACAGTGGGCACTGTCTCGTCGACACTGCGGCCGGGCGACGCGCGGAGGCGGTGGCCTCCACCGTGGTGCACTTCGCCGACATCAGCGACCACGAGATCGCCACCTATGTCGCGACCGGCGAGCCGCTGGCGGTGGCCGGTGCGTTCACGATCGACGGATTGGGCGGGCCGTTCGTGGAGCGGATCGAGGGGGATCCGGGGACGGTCATCGGGCTTTCCCTGCCGTTGCTGCGGAGGCTGCTCGCCGAGTTGGATCTGCGGATCACCGATCTGTGGACGAAGGTCGCGCCTGGTAACCAGACCGTCGAACCGCTCGGTTAGGTTCCGAGGATGACGCTGAAGTCGATTCCACTCACCGACGACCTGCACCGGTACCTCGTGGCGCACGGCGCCCCGCCGGACGAGGTCATCAGCGACCTGGCGCGGGAAACGCTCGCGCTGCTTCCCGAGCACGCGTCGATGCAGGTCGCGCCGGAACAGGCCGCCTTCCTGACGTTCCTGACCCGGCTGATCGGCGCCCGGCAGGCGGTGGAGGTGGGCACCTTCACCGGGCTGTCGTCGCTGGCGATCGCCCGTGGGCTGGCCGAGGGTGGGCGGCTGACCTGCTTTGACATCTCGGAGGAGTACACGAGCGTGGCCCGCCGGTACTGGGCGCGGGCCGGTGTCGACGACCGGATCGACCTGCGGATCGGGCCGGCCGGTGACACGCTGCGCGAACTGCCGCACGAGCGGTACCTGGACTTCGCCTTCATCGACGCCGACAAGACCGGCTACCCGGTCTACTGGGCCGAGTTGGTGCCTCGGATGCGGCCCGGTGGTGTGATCGCCGTGGACAACGTGTTGCGTAACGGTCGGGTGGTGGCACCGCAGAGCGCCGACGACCGGGCGATCGCGGCGTTCAATGAGGATGTGCTGGCCGACGTACGGGTGGATGCCGTGATGCTGCCGATCGCCGACGGCCTGACCCTCGCCCACGTGCACTGACGCCGACGCCGGAGGTATCGACCGGACTTCGAGGAC